>NZ_LT992558.1:1517517-1817517 GCF_900258435.1 Carnobacterium divergens
AGAAACGTCTGAACTGACAATTGGTGATCGTTTTATTTCATTATCACAGTACCAAGCAGAATTAAAAAAGAAAAATAACGCGTTGAATGATATTGCCGGTAAAACAAACTCTTTAATCAAACGCACCAATAATCTTGATAAAACAACAGCTGGATTGGGAAAAGAATTAATTGAAAGTAATAAAATTATTTCCCAACAACAGCAACTAATTGAGGATGCGCTTCGACGTATCAAAGAACTTGAAAATGGAACAGACCCAGAACGTCCAATAGGCAAAATTATTGATGTTTCGGAACATCAAGGGCAAATTGATTGGGTAAAAGTAAAAGCGGATGATATCGAACTTGCGATTATAAGAGTTCAAGATGGCAGCTCTTACGTTGATAACTATTACCGTTATAACATCCAACAATGCCAACAACTTAATATCACTTATGCAGTCTATGCTTTTGCACGATATGTCAACGAAGCTGATGCAGGGCAAGAAGCAACTGACTTCTATAATCGTACAAAATCTATTTCCGGAACAGGTAAGCAACCTTTATTTTATATGATTGATGTTGAAGTGGCCACGATGGAAAACATGAGACAAGGAACTGAAGCGTGGCAAAATAAAATGATTTCATTTGGAATTTCCCAAACGAATCAAGTCGCTTATATCGCAAATCATTTATACGATCAATTTAATATAAATGTAGCTCGCTTTGGAAGCATTGTAATACCTGCTTATCGTAGCACTCCGCCAGATCATCCGTGGGATTTATGGCAATACAGCGACAAAGGAAGCGTACAGGGAATTAATGGCAATGTTGATGTTAACAAAGATCCATCAGAAAGATTTAAAAAACAATATTTAGGTAGGTGAAAAAAATGCCCGTAAATTATAGAGACCCAACTCATATAACTGAAGAAAATTGGGTTGATATGAATAAGGTAGACGAAGTTCATAGATTGTTAGCAAAGTGGTTAAGAGAAAAAATGTATGGAAGAGATGTTCGTGAAGCCTTGGCACGATTGGCAGAACAAGTATCATCTGATATTTATGACGACAGACAAGTTGCTTTAGCTCTTGAAAAGCTAGCAAAAGAATTACAAGCTAAATGGGGTAGAGACACTCAAAAAATTATCGACGAATGGAAAAATACACTTGGCGGATTAACAGTTGACAGCGAAGTGATCAATGCTCGTATAGATGTAAAAGGCGTTGTGTATAAAACGCTTAAAGAGCGCCTTGATGCAATGGAAAATGAACGATTTACCATAAAAAGCGGAGAGAGCGATGTTCTTATCACTTTACAAGACGATAGATTTAGCCAAAACCATATACTCGTTAAAGAGGGGGAAGTTAATAACTCAAAGGGGTTATCTGGTTTGATTATCGCAGAAGTTGATAATGTGAAACAAGATACATTTTATTTAAAAAAAGTAGGTGAGATTTAATGGCAATTGATGTTGTAAAAATGATGGAAACTGATGAAAAGGATATTAATCGACAAGTATATCCAGAAACTACCGTCAATGCAGTTACGGGTTTAAGTGAGGCTTTAGGGACCGCTGGAAAAGGGCAAGTGACATCTGTTAATGGGAAAATTGGAGCTGTAAATTTGACCCCAAAAGATATCGGATTAACTGGTTCTGGGGTACCGTATGCATCTGCAACGACAGATGGAATAATCACGAAAGAAATGTATGTACAATTGCAACGATTAATTAGCGCCGAAAAAAATAGTGTCACCATCGAAAAAGTATAGGGGGAATTGAAAAATGGCAGATATAGTAAAAGTTTTAAATAATGGAGTGGAAGTTTATCCGCGAACCCATGCAAGTGCAGTGCTTGGATTAACAAATATTAAAGGAGATAAAGGAGACACTGGACCAACAGGTCCGGCGGGTCCAAAAGGAGCAACTGGTGCAACGGGACCAGCTGGTCAAAATGCTACAACAACTGCAGTAGCGACAACAACGGCAAATGGATTAATGGCTGCAGCTGATAAAGCAAAGTTGAATAACTTACCGATAATCACATTTGAGAAAGTGGGGACAGTTTAATGGCAGATATTGTACAATTAGCAGAAAATGGGGTATTAAAATATTTAAAAACCCACACAAAAGCGGTAGAAGGGTTGGATAAAGAACTTGCTAAAAAACAAGATATGATAAAAGATACTGGTTGGATTAAAGCGGCGACTGTCGGTAGTAACGTACTTTATTATCGTAGAATTGGAGACGTGGTCTTTATGAATGGCCAAGGAGACAAAACATTGCCAAGAACATCTAATGCGCTTATTTGGGCAATTCCGCTAGGGTTCAGACCTGATTTACCAGCAGCTAAAGCAGAATCTTTTTTTACATTAGATAATACAGATTCAACACCAACGAATATGACGATTGTACGATTGAGAACTGATGCAATAACAATGATTTACAGAAATAATGATATGGGGTGTGCTTTCAGTCGCGTAATTTTCCCGACAAGTGATCCGTTCCCAAATTTAATAACAAATAAATAATAAAGGAGAAAATATATGGAATTTATTGAGGTAATCAATGTTGATGAAAAAGGAAACATTGTAGGTTCTGATTTAGCAGGAAAAGAAATGTTTAAAGAAACAGAATTTACGAAGTTTCAGTGGGAAGGATTTTTCTTGAAGCCTAGATGGTCTTTTTCGCTAAACAAATGGATTGAAACGGCAACGGATGATGAACTTAATCCACCAGTTGAAGAGGAAGAGTTGACGAGTGAAGAAGAATTAGCTCAACAGGTTTCAGAGTTGGAAATTAAAGATATGGAAAAAGATATCTTAATTGAGAACTTGGGACAACAGTTATCAGATTTAGAAATTATGGTATTAGGAGGAAACGGAAATGAGTAAAGCTTATGTAAAATGGTTAGATCGATTTTTAATTAATTGGTGCACGTTGGAACAATTAGAAAAATTAGTAAAGATAAAACAATTAACTGAATCAGAAGTGCAATTGATGGTCAAAGAAAAAGATGCCAAAGACAAAGAAGAAGCTATTGAAATTTAATAGCTTCTTTATTTTTCAGAAAGGAGGTGAATCATGGAAACAATTGAAAAATTATTGACAAATCCAGAACAAATATCTTTTGCAGTTTTATTTGTAGGGCTGTTGGTCTATGTAATGAAGACCAATGATAAAAGAGAGCAGAACTATCGTAATACGATAGACAAGCTCACACAGGCTTTAAGTAACTTTGATGAAGTTAAAAATAAAGTGGAAGAAATTCATAAAAAGATTAGCTCTCATTCATGAGGGCTATTTTTTTATAAATAAAAAAAATTAGGAGAGTGTAAAATGAAAAAATTAAACAAGAATATCTTTGCGGTGTTAATGGTTATGGTTATGTTAGTGCCAACGGTGACGGCAGAAGCTGCACTCAATAAGTACAGTCAAGGTTTACCTAACAAAGATTTTATCGACGTTGCTAGTCATCAAGGATCAATTTCAACAAATGATTATCAAATTATCAAAAACGAAGGTGTAAAAGGCGTATCAGTCAAATTAACTGAAGGTACTAGCTATGTAAATCCGTATGCTCAAGCACAGATCAACAATGCTAAAGCAGTTGGATTACAAGTTTCAGCCTATCACTTCTCACGTTATATCAGCGTGCAAGATGCGAAGAATGAAGCTAATTTCTTTGTGAATACAGCTAAACGTTTTGGTTTGTCAACAGATACACTTATGGTTAATGATGCGGAAGCTTCGGAATTTATGCGTGACAAATTGACTAACAATGTATTTAACAAAGCCTTTGACGATCAAATGCGATCATATGGATTTAAAAATACTGAAATTTATACGATGGGGTCATGGGTAAATACTCGCTTTAACATTAATGATGGGGAGGGCTGGATTGCTAACTATCCTGGTTATCCAACATCAACAATGAACTTGTATTCCAATCGGTCAGCTTGGCAATTTGCTTCTGATTATCAATTTATTGGGATCAATAATACTGGAACGAAAAACTTTGATGTCAGTGTAGATTATAAAGGTAACTTTACTCGTGGGGTAAAAGACCAAAATAAACCAGTACCGACTGATCCAGTAGCACCTTTACCTACAAATGAATATGTAGTTGTAAGTGGAGATACTTTAGGAGGAATTGGCTCTAAAGTAAATAAAAATTGGCAAGATATTGCACGTACAAATAATATCTTACCACCTTATACGATTTTCCCTGGTCAAGTTTTGAAGTTAGCAGGAACAAACTCAAATGGTGGAGGAACAAATCAATTTTACTATAAAGTAGTTTCTGGTGACTCGTTAAGTGCAATTGGTAATAAGTTAGGAGTATCATGGCAAGCTATTGCTCAAACAAATGGAAAAGTTAGTCCATTTGTAATTTATCCAGGAGAGAACTTAAAAGTCCCAAATAGTTCATCTAATCGTTCTTATACTGTAAAAGCTGGTGACTCATTAAGTGGCATTGCTCAAACTATTGGAGTATCAATTAATGAGTTAGCTTCTAAAAATAACATTACAAACGTCAATCTCATATTTCCTAATCAAGTGTTAAATTATTAATATCAAGAAAGAACCTCCTACTTTGTGGGAGGGTACATAATTAAAATAAATCTGTAGATTAAATATGATATAATGACCAATATAGATTATAAAATGGAGGGTTTTTAATTGGAGAAAAAACAAATATTAGGCTGGGTTTTGCTGGTTTTTATTACAGCAGTCGTTTCTATAGCGATGTTTGATGAATTTACAAAAGATGCTGAGAAAGCTGAGATTGGAGAAGAGATAATCCAAGATGATTTTAATTATAAAGTCAATAAATTTGAAATAAAAAATGATAACGATAGAAAAGATATTGTTGTATCTATTGAAGCAAAGAGCAATAATGACGAAACTGTCAGCAATGTATTTTCAAATAATTTTATTTTAAAAATAGATGATAAAACATTTAAACCTGATAATATAAAAAGTAGAAGTATCGTTAATGGAAAGGTGAATTATTTAAATATTAATCAAATAAATCCAGAACAAACAGTGACGTGTTTATTGGTTTTTAATGTTTCAGCGAAACAATCAGAGTCAAAAAAATTCGAGTTATTAATCAATGATAATGTAGTTGTAAATTTAAAGTAAATTATTCAACTTAGATATTTTGCAATAAAAAGACCACCTATAAAAACAGGTGGCATACATACTGGTTAATCAAGTATTTTATGCAAGAAATAGGGGATAACTTTTCTAGTTGATTTAATTTTCGTTTTATTAACATCTCCAAAGCGTCCGTTATAATTTAAAGGTATATCAGCTGAACCATATGGAGTAGATGCTTTTAGTTGATATTTAGGAATACCTTCACCTTCTAAATACGAAATTTTTAACGTATCTCCCGGTTCTACAGTTTTTATTTTTCCAGTACTTTTAAATGAAAGATCACCATCGCTACTTATAGATTCAAATTCCATTACTTCTATTTCTAAAGGTACATCACTAGCAGTAACAAATACAATTTTATTTGATTGTTCATCAGCAATAAGTTCTTCAGCAAGAGTATTTTTGTAAGTAGTATCTTCTTCAGCTTTACTATAAAATTCTAATGAAATATTTTCATAGTAAGTTTTATTTAATAAAAATCCAAGACATAAAATTGTTATAGCTATAAAAATTTTAAAGAACAAAAGTATAAAATCTATCATATCCTTGTTTGATTTATATAATTCAAATAGATTCGTCATGTAAGTCTCCTTGTTAAATTATTTTTCATTTTTTAAATGTTCTTCAAAATTTAAAAGTTCGTCCAATGTTTCCCCGGGCGTTTTGTTTATTGCTTTAGATATAGCGATAATCGTTTTAACTTTAAAGTTGTCAATCGTTTGATTACGTTCAATAGCACTTGAAATTCCAGTTTGAGAAATATTCCCAATTTTTGAGATTGAGTATTTTGTGACATTATATTTTTTAGCAATTGAATCGATAGGATGCAATTAGATCACTTCTTTCTGTAGTTGTTAATAGCGATTATTAAGCCCGCCACGGCTAGTATTAAGATTGCGATGTAAATGAATGTACTCATTTTAAATTCCTCCATTATCATGTTATAATAAGGATAGAGGGGCTTTTGCCCCGTCTATCATTTTTTATTTTTGCGTTTCTTTTTCTTGGACTGTTTCGACGCGGTTACCAAGTTGAGAATCGCTGTGACTAACAGTACTATTGCTGTTAGTCCTTTTATTATATCGTCTAACACTTTTTCACCTCCCCCTTACTCTTATAATTATACTACTCTACAGAGTAGTAGTCAAGTGTTTAACTCAATTAATTTAATAAAGTACTCAAAAGCTTCTTTTTTACTATTAAAGCGTATTATGATTTCAGATTTACAACTATCTACTATAATAGTACAATCCGATAACGTGATGATAATATCTCCATTTGTATACATAAAAACACCTCCTACGGATAATATACGCAGAAGGTGAGATTACATATTAATATATAGGTGGTTAAGATAGCTATATCAGAAGAGGCAACAGTGAAACTAAACTAGCAAAAAGCTTCTCATTCCTAATTGGTTTGAGAAGTTTTTTACGTTGATTCTATTCAAAATGTGTCTCGCCTATTTCTTCAATCGGTCCATTGTCACTTAAGTTAAAACTAGAAATGTATTGTCTTTTTTCAGCATCTTTAACCATTGGGTCTAGAGTAGCAGTAAAAATATACAAATTAATATCTTTTTTGCTACTAACATCTGAGATCAAGGCTTCAGCATTTTGTTTAAATTTTAATAAGTCTTCTTCAGAACTAACATTTAAATTTGTTATTGATAAGGAGAAAAAATCTTGCGATTCATCAGGATTAGTAAATGTTATCGATGCTTGATTCCCGATACCAAAATATTTTTGAAGAGAAATTTCTAAAATTAATTGAGCATCAGCAACTGCTTTTGGCAAATTATCTGGGTACGTACTTTTAAAGCCATTCCAATCAAATTTTGTGAGAGTCCAATCCTCGGAACCGTACGTTTTTAGCTCACTTATGGTAGTTTCCTCAATAGGAGGAGTACTTTCCGCTAAGGTTTTGCTTTGAGTGGTGGCACTATTATCTTTTGTTTCGTTTGTTAATGTAGAGCAACCCACTAAAAATATACTAATCAAACCTACAAAAAAACTTTTAAAAAATGTATTCATTATTATCCTCCAAATAAATTATTTACATAAACAAGCTTACCATAATCAATATGTTTAAACTACTATAATTACAAATGAAAAAAGCTTCTCAACCCTAATCGGAAGAGAAGCTTTTTAAATTACCCCAATATGGACCTTGTAGGACTTGAACCTACGACCGAACGGTTATGAGCCGTTTGCTCTAACCAACTGAGCTAAAGGTCAGTTTCAATAGTATAACACGATGTTTTTTGTAAGTAATGTGATAAAATAATATCAAGGTGCTAGTTTACACCGATCTAATGTCTCCCCTATTTTTTGTCGTAGAGGGGTTTTTTATGAAAATTAGGATCAAGTGTTTAACTCAATTAATTTAATAAAGTTTTCAAAAGCTTCTTTTTATAAAGGGTTGCTAAAAATGTAAGGAAATTGTATAAAAGTTTAAGAATGAGAGGAATCCCACTAGATGGTTTGGTGGGCTTAAATAACTAACTACACAATAGTAGGGATTTGAAATAGGTGTTACCACATTTTGACCACAGCGTATAAAAATCTGACAGATATTCTAATTATCTCTTAAATGTTATAATTATTTTAAAAGCCAATGAAACATTTACATATCAATGTTTATAAATAGTTATTGAACGCTCTAAAATGTTGTGGAAATTTTGCAATCTATAAGAAGCCTTCATGGTAGTTCTGAAAATGGATGAGAATCAACCTAAGAAATAGCATGGGAGTTAATTGATGAGAAAAGATGAAATAGAGCTGATAGTGCAATTGGATTGAAGAAGTCATCTAGCACTATCCGAAAATGGAAATCAACAGATAAGTGGGACGATGAATTGAAAGGGAGCGCTCCCTTAAAAAAAAATCAGAATGCTATGACACATGGTTTGTTTTCTAAATGGCTACCAAAGGAAACTGTGGAGTAGTTCCACTTAATAATCTAGTATTTAAAAAGACTTTTGAAAGAACTTAGTTAGAATATTAAAAGATTCTAGATAGGAAGAGTATCCCTAAAAAAGATATGATTGAGTCAGTAAGAAAATAGTACAAACGATCGTTAGTTTTCTTATAAAAATTATTTGGAGGGAAAAACAATGGTAGAAAATGCAACAGAGAACGCAAAAGCAATTTATTTATTTTTTAGAAATAAAGGATGGACAGCACAGGCCATTTCTGGATTACTTGGGAATATGCAAGGGGAGTCAGGCATTATTGCAGATAAAGACGAGCTTGGCGGTGGGGGTGGCTATGGTCTTGTACAATGGACACCGAAATCAAATTTAGTTAACTGGGCGAATAGCAATGGACTCAATTATCGTACGGTAGAAACACAATGTAAAAGAATTCAGTGGGAACTTGAAAATGGACAACAATTTTATGCGACGACTGCTTACCCACTAAATTTTAGACAATTTACTCAAAGTACGCAAAGTCCAACCTATTTAGCAAGTGTCTTTATTCATAATTATGAGCGTCCAGCAAATCCAAATCAACCACAAAGAGGAGTTTGGGCAGAAGAATGGTTCCGTTTATTGTCAGGAAATGATGGTGGAACTGTTGAAAAACCTCACTTATATCGTGCGGCAATTCGCAATCTTTCTCCTCAAGCTGCAGAAATTTTAAAAACAAGATTTACCCAAGAAATGGCAGAAAATGGCAAAAGAATTTGCCAATCTAGTGATATCACAATTAATTATAGAGACAACGGTTCATCTGCCATTGTGATGATTAATGGCATTGCAGAAGGTGTTGCAAATTGGTTGCAATCAATCTGGATCAATCAATATGTTAATATTGAACATTTAGTAAATGCAGAGAGTATTTATGTAGAAAAAACAATTCAAGAAGTCTATAAGGTTGAATTTAGAGGATTGAATTTAAATGATGCTCGAAATATTCGGAATGAATTACGTAGAGATTATGGAAATGCAGGTGTACGTTACATGAACAATCCCGAATTTATTACAGACGGGGATGGTAAAGTGACAATATTTAATATTTCTTTATATAATGCAGCTCAATTAGTTCCAATTTTTCAAGATGATTATGCTTTAAAACGTAAATTACTACCATCTGAAAATATCCAAGGTGTTAAAATCAGTTAAATTAAAGTTTAAAAATTAAAATAGAGCAAAGAGGATGACAATACTCTCTTTGCTCTATTTTATTATTAATGAATTTAATAACAAAACTTACAAGGCGTTAATCCACGATTCTGTGCTTCTTCAAGCGTAGCTGAACGGGTAGAATTAGCATTGTTCAAACCGCGACAATTAGGCGAAGCATGATAACGATGCCCAGTATTTGTAACGTATACAGTATTTCCGACGGGTGTTTGTGCTGCCTGAGCCGCTTGAGCTTGTTCGTTGGCAATACGATTTGCTTCAGCAAGTTGCGCTTGTTCTGCTGCAACTCGTGCAGCTTCTTTTTGTTCATTAGCAACGCGTTCAGCCTCCGCTTTTTCGGCTGCTAGTCGATCTTCTTCAGCCTTCTTTTCAGCAGCAAGACGGTCGGCTTCAGCTTTTTCGCTCGCTAAGATAGCGGAGTTTACAGTTGTTAGACGATCAGATAGCCCCTTATTTTTTTGACTTAATGATGCTACCAATGTATTGGCTTTATCATAATTTTCTCTGGTAGGCGTTGCTTCAGCAAGCTCAACAGCTTTTACAGCTGCTTCAAGTTGTTCTTTTGCAATCTTTTCCGCTTTAGCCTTTTTCTTTGCTGCTGCTGTTGCAACTTTTTGTTCGTTTATTAATTTTTCATTTTTACTTTGTTGTTTAACGGCTACTTGTTTTTTTCCCTTTTGGACAGTCAACTTTTCTGCATAGGTGCCAGTTCCTTTGTAAACAAATTTCCCAGTTAAATTAGAACCATTTTTTCCTAATTTTTTTTGAACATTGCTGGGTTGTTTTTTTGCTACTTGAGTAGCATACGTGATTTTATAGGTACCGTATTTTTTTCCTTTAAATGCTTGTTTGACAAACCCTTTTTTGTCGACTTTTAAGTTGAATTTTTCTTTAAACTCTTTTGGACCCTCCACAGTCGTTTGAATTTTAGTATCCTTTGGTAAATTCGTTTTAACTGCTAAATCCACGTTCTTTTTAGTTGCTGATGAAGTTGATTTAAATGTTAAATCCAAAGTGTCTTTTGCTAGAGCTGGAGTTGCAAGGGTAAAGAGCGTTGCAATCGTCACCAACTGTAAAATCATTTTTTTCACGTTTTATTCCTCCAAAGTTCATGTTATGATAAGACTTAACCATTAAAGAATTTGAGTTATCATCTTATATAAGATATGTTATCATAATTGAGTTTCAGAAACTATTGCATTTCCTATCAAAAAAGACAGAAAAAGCGACGTTTATGACAAATTCAGCTAGAAAGGTTGTGGGAATATTGGGAAATAAAGCACTTATTTTAAAAAATTTAATCGAAGGCCATCAAAAAATTGTTTTTTTTGGTGGAGCAGGAGTTTCAACTGAAAGTGGCATTCCAGACTTTAGATCTGCAGATGGGCTGTTTAACCAAGAATTAAATACGACGGTCACACCAGAAGAGATTGTCAGTCATTCTTTTTTGAAAAAGCATCCTCAGTTGTTTTTTGATTATTACTTTAAGCATTTGATTTATCCATCTGCTAAACCAAATCCAGCACATGCTTATTTAGCGGCTTTGGAACAGCAAGACAAATCAGTGACCATCATTACTCAAAATATTGATGGTCTGCATCAAGCAGCAGGCAGTCAAAAAGTATTGGAATTACACGGAAGTGTTCAGCATAATCATTGTGAGTTATGTCAAAAAAAATATTCTTTAAATGAGTTAGTACGTGATGAAAATGGGATTCCTCGTTGTGATGCGGATAATGGCATTGTGCGACCAGCTGTTGTTCTTTATGGAGAGGCATTAGAGGATGTTGTCATTGATCAAAGTATCCAAGCCATTAAAGAGGCTGATTTATTAATTATTGCGGGTACGTCCCTTTCAGTCTATCCTTCTAGTGGCTTGATTGACTTCTATCAAGGAGAAGACTTAGTATTAATTAATAAAAGTAGCTTAACCGCTGAAAGCCAAGCGACATTAGTTATTCATCAACCAGTAGGCGAGTTATTTCAACAGCTTAACTAAAAAAAAACAAGACTAAACAGGGATAAACTGACTAGTCTTGTTTTTTAATTAAATGTTTGAATCACAGTGGCGTGTCCATTTGAATAGCTTACTTCAAGATAGGCACCATTAATAAACGTTAACTGTGGAGGAACATGACCACAATCAATGTCGTAAAGAATAGGAATCTGTAATTCCTCCGCAAGCATTTGATAGACATCTATAAAATGATAATCCTCAAAAACCTCATTGGCATTGCTACGACCAAATAAAATTCCAGTGCAATGCTTAAACCAGCCTGTATAGTGCATTTGAAGCAAGCTTCTTCTCAAATCAGCACTATTGAGTTCACAATTTTCAAGCACCCAAAGCACAGGTTCATCAGGTATATGCTCTTGCCAAAAAGCTTCTACATCTCCAAAAGGAGTGCCAATTAAATGGCGAATAATGTCAATACAGCCACAAAGAACGCGTCCTTCCAAATGCTGACTAGTTATTGTGGGATCAATATGACGCCAATTTGTAGGTGTATCGAGATGAAACGGGCTATCATTGGTTTTTTCAAAATCCCATTTTGATTGATAAAAGGAGGAAGACTGTTGCGTGACACTTTTACCAGGTAATGTAGTTAATACCGTTTGATAACTTGCCGTTGTATCATCCATTGTTGTTCCACGCAAATCAATAAAATTTGTTCCATGAGCCGTTGCGATACCTGTTTTTAAAGTAACAGCTAATAACAAGCCACTAATATCGGAATACCCTAAAAGCCACTTTGTTGGAAGTGAATCAAAATCAATTAACGGCAACATTTCCAATAATAATTCACCACCCCATGGCGGAATAATTAAGCTAACTTCTTGATTTTTAAGTAGTGCGTTTAACTCGTTATTTCGCACATAAGCTGAACTGGAGACGGCTTTTTCTTGCGTCCAAACGTTAGGTGTTACGATGACTTCTTGCCCTTGATTTTTAAAATAGTTAATAGCCATCCAAAGCATGGGATGCAACTCTTTTTGAACGCCACTTGATGGTGCTGTGACACCGATTTTTTTCTGACGATCCCAAATTGGATAACGAATCATAAAAAATTCCCCTTTCTTACAATTGTTCTTTCTATATATTGAAATAATTAAGCTCGTTTGTCAAGAAAGCTTAATTTATAGTAACAGAATAAAGGATTTTCATGTATACTATAATGGAGGAAATGAAAGGAATCGTATTGGGATATGGAGCCATGGTTAGATAGCAGTAAAACAACTGAAGAAATTGCAAAATCTTTGTTAGGCAGATTGCTTGTAAAAGAAACACCTGAGGGCACTGTTAGTGGATGGATTGTTGAAACCGAAGCTTATTTAGGTGTAATCGATGAAGCAGCTCACAGTTTTAATGGGAAAAATACTCCCCGTTTAAAATCCATGTACGAAGAAGCAGGTACGATTTACATCTATCAAATGCATACCCATCAAATGTTAAATTTAGTCGTCAAAGAAGCTGGCACTCCAGAAGCTGTTTTAATTCGTGGTATTGAACCTTTTGTCGGGTTGGAACTCATGGAGACTAGAAGAGGCAAAACAGACATTGACGTTTCGAATGGACCAGGAAAACTAACAAAAGCCTTTGGCATTACCCAAATGGATGATGGCAGTAAAATTTATGAAAAACCTTTGTATCTAGCTAAAGAAAGAAGAAAAATCCCATTGTCCATTGATGCGACACCACGAATTGGGATTCCTAATAAAGGCACATGGACAGAGGCCCCCTTGCGTTATAGTGTTGCAGGAAATCCTTATGTCTCTAAACGTAGAGGAAAAATAGACGGAAATAATGGTTGGTTAGAAAATAATTGATGAAAAGAGGAATCGAAATGGCAAAATTAGATTGTGTAACGTATATTGAGGAAGTAATGGACGAGGCTCATTTAGAATTTGATTGGATGGTACAATGGAATAAACGCCAAACAGCAGTTGAAATTTTTTGTTCTATCTTTGCAGAAGTTGACTTAGCAGAGACTGTTATCGAAGATGTAGAGGGCACCGTTACGGAAAATGATATTATTGAATTTGAAGATGCTATCATTTTCTATGACCCTAAAAAAACGACATTGGATTTAGCAGACTACTTAGTAGCTATTCCATTTGATAGTAAAAAAGGGATAGAAAAAGGATTAATTGATGCTGTGATTAAACAATTACGCATTGTGATGACAGAAGGACAATCAGACTTATTAGATTTTGCAACAGATCCAACAATCGAAACATTTGAATTGAACTGGAATGAGGCAGACTTTAAGGGAACCCTTGAAACGTATCGTGAAACAGGACGATACAACACTGAATTGGCAGCATATCCTAAATTTTAAAAAGCGTTGGAGGAATGAAACATGAAATGGACAGAAGTGAGTGTATTAACAGCAAGCGAAGCGGTTGAAGCCGTTTCGAATATATTAGTGGAAGCAGGAACAAGCGGTGTATCAATTGAAGATCTTTCTGATTTTGAAAATACACCAGACGATGGATTTGGTCAAATTTGGGCATTAGATGAAGCGGACTACTCAAAAGAAGGGGTCGTCATTAAAGCCTATTTTCCAGAAACGATTTTCTTACCAGAAATTTTACCAAGCATTCAGCAACGAATTCTTGAGTTGAAAACCTTTGGCTTAGATATTGGACCAAATGAAGTTAAAACAAGTGAAGTCAGCGATACAAGTTGGGCAACGGCTTGGAAAAAATACTATCATCCATTGCAAGTAACGCGTTTTATGACAGTTGTTCCAAGCTGGGAAGAATACACACCTAAATTTTCTGATGAACGTATTATTCGTCTCGATCCAGGTTTAGCCTTTGGAACAGGAACACATCCTACCACACGTTTATCGATGCAAGCATTAGAAACATCGATTGTCGGTGGCGAAACGATTTTAGATGTAGGAACAGGTTCTGGTGTGTTAAGCATTGCCAGTAAAGCGCTAGGAGCAGGAAATGTCTACGCGTATGACTTAGATGAAGTAGCTGTTAGAGCAGCAAAAGAAAATATGGATTTAAATGACTATGCAAAAGAAGTTCAAGTTGCAGCGAATGATTTACTTAAAGGTATTGCAATTGAAGCAGATATTGTTATGGCGAATATTTTAGCTGAAATTATTTTATTATTAATTGAAGATGCGTGGCGCGTGTTAAAACCAAATGGGTTGTTTATCACTTCTGGAATTATCGATAGTAAAAAAGATACGGTATTAGAGCAGTTATTAGCTCAGGGATTTGAAATTGAACAAGTTCAACAAATGAAAGATTGGTTTGCTATCATTGCTAGAAAACCGTTGGAGGAAGACTAAATGCAACGTTACTTTCTTGAAGAATCTCTTTCCGATTACCAAACACAGCCAATTGAGATAGAGGGAGAACAATACCATCATATGGTGCGCGTAATGAGGATGAAAGAAGGGGAGACTGTTTTTCTAGTCTTACCTAAAGGTCCCTCCTTTATTGCAGAAATTAAAAAAATTCAATCGGATAAAGTCATTTGTAAATGGCTTTACGATGAAGAACAAACAAAGGAATTGCCAGTTGAAGTCGCAATCGTTAGTGGCTTGCCAAAAGGTGATAAGCTAGAATTGATTGTCCAAAAGGGGACTGAGCTTGGAGCAAGCGAATTTATTCCTTTTGCAGCAACCTACTCCATTTCAAAGTGGGAACCTAAAAAAGTTAGCAAAAAAATTCAACGTTTAGAAAAAATTGCCTTAGAAGCAGCAGAACAGTCTCACCGAACGCAAGTCCCAGTCATTTCAACCGTTCTTTCTTTAACCGAGTTGATCGCTAAAAGTCGCTCATATGATGTCTGTTTAGTGGCATATGAAGAAAGTGCCAAACAAAGTGAAGGTAGCCAATTTGCCACAGCCTTAAAAAAATTAAAGCCTGGTGAAAAAGTCCTACTTGTTTTTGGACCAGAAGGCGGGTTATCTGAAAAAGAAATTGCCAAACTTAGTGAAGCTGGATTTGTTTTATGCGCATTAGGACCACGGATTTTACGAACAGAAACAGCTCCTTTATATGCACTATCTGCAATTTCCTATCAATTAGAACTCAATCACTAAGAGTTGATAAACGCATATAGGTTCAAGTATAATAAAACTATAAAATAACAGAAAGTAGGAATCGATATGATAGAAAAATTAAACAAGTACATTGATCATACCTTACTAAAACCAGAGGCTACGGAAGATCAAATCAAACTTCTTTGTGAAGAAGCGGTACAATACGATTTTATGTCAGTCTGCGTGAATCCAACTTGGGTTAAAAAAGCAACAGCTTTTTTAGAAGGTAGTCAAGTAAAAGTCTGTACGGTTATCGGTTTTCCTTTAGGAGCTAATACACCAGAAACAAAAGCATATGAAGCTACTGATGCGATTCGTAATGGTGCAACAGAAGTTGATATGGTAATTAATATCGGTGCACTAAAAGATCATGACGATGAACTTGTATTACGTGATATAAAAGGCGTTGTGGATGCTGCCAAAGACCAAGCACTTTCAAAAGTGATTATTGAAACAGCACTTTTGACGGAGGAAGAAAAAGTAAGAGCATGTGAACTTGCTAAGAAAGCAGAGGCAGATTTTGTTAAAACATCAACTGGTTTTTCAACTGGCGGCGCCACTGTTGCTGATATTCGTCTAATGCGTGGAACGGTTGGACCAGAAATGGGTGTCAAAGCAAGTGGTGGAGTTCGTAGTTTGGAAGATGCAATAGCTCTTATAGAAGCTGGTGCAACTCGTTTAGGTGCTTCAAGCGGTGTGGCAATTATGGAAGGACAAGTAGCTACAACGGACTATTAAGAATATCATCAAACTCTTTTAAAACACATTTTTAAAAGAGTTTTTTTCTTTGGAAAAACGCTAAAAATTATTATTCTGTTTGAATTTAAGAGAAATTAAAGTTATAATTAATAAAAGTGTAAAAAGTAAAGAAGCGCTCTTTTTGAGCGCTTCTTTTTACAACAAGCCTAACGATAAGTCGTTGAAGGCCCTACTTACAAAAAGAGGAAAAGAAGGTGACGTTATGCCCAAAAATAAAGATTATTCTGCTGGTGAAGTAATCGCATTGACCACAACTTATATGAACAGTAGCCATGTGGCATTTGTCAAAAAAGCATGTGATTATGCGACTCATGCTCATGAAGGACAATTTAGAAAATCAGGAGAGCCTTACATTATTCATCCGATTCAAGTAGCTGGAATTTTAGCAGAACTAAAAATGGATCCTGCAACCGTTGCAACTGGATTTTTACATGACGTTGTAGAAGATACCGATATGACCTTAGAAGATATTTCAAGAGAATTTTCACCAGAAGTAGCCATGCTAGTAGACGGAGTCACTAAATTAGGGAAAATAAAATACAAATCTCATGAAGAGCAGCAAGCTGAAAATCACCGTAAAATGTTATTAGCAATGGCGCAAGATTTACGTGTGATTATGGTGAAATTAGCCGACCGATTGCATAATTTGCGTACTTTAAAACACCACCGTCCAGATAAGCAACGAAGAATCGCCAATGAGACCCTTGAAATATACGCACCATTAGCTCATCGATTAGGGATTAGTCGTATCAAGTGGGAGCTAGAGGATACTTCCTTACGCTACTTAAATCCACAACAGTATTACCGAATTGTTCATCTAATGAATTCTAAAAGAGAGGAACGAGAGGCTTATATCGCAGACTCTATTGCCAAAATTCAAGAATCGGTAGATGAGTTAAATATGAAAGCTGAAATTTATGGGCGTCCAAAACATATCTATTCCATTTATCGTAAAATGAAAGATCAAAAGAAACAATTTAATGAAATCTATGATTTACTTGCAATTCGAGTAATGGTGGATTCTATCAAAGATTGTTACGCTGTTTTAGGAGCAATTCACACACGTTGGAAACCAATGCCAGGGCGTTTCAAGGATTATATTGCCATGCCAAAGGCGAATATGTACCAGTCACTACACACCACAGTGATTGGTCCCAATGGAAATCCTGTTGAAGTTCAAATTAGAACCTTTGAAATGCATCAAGTAGCCGAGTTTGGGGTAGCCGCGCATTGGGCGTATAAAGAAGGCATCACTAAAAAAGTCGACAACGATCCAGTTGGAACGAAATTAAGTTGGTTTAGAGACATTATTGAGTTACAAGATGAAGCTAATGACGCAAGTGACTTTATGGAAAGTGTAAAAGAGGATATCTTTAAAGACAAGGTATATGTCTTTACACCAAAGGGCGACGTTAGTGAATTGCCATCAGGAGCAGGTCCTTTAGATTTTGCTTATAACATTCACACTGAAATTGGCAATAAAACAATTGGAGCTAAGGTGAATAGTAAAATTGTTCCTCTAAATTACAAGCTTAAAAATGGCGATATCGTTGAAGTGATGACGTCGCCAAATTCATTCGGTCCAAGTCGAGACTGGGTTAATTTAGTATCCACAAGTAAGGCGAAAAATAAAATCAAACGTTTCTTCAAATTACAAGACCGAGAAGTGAACATCGACAAGGGTCGCGACATGGTGGAAAAACAATTACAAGAAATGCAATTTACACCAAAAGACTTTCTAACAAAACAACACATCAAAGAACTTTTGGAACGGTTTAACTTTACAAGTGAAGACGATTTATTTGCAGCGGTAGGCTATGGAGAATTAACGGCCTTAATTATCGCAAACCGTTTAACAGAAAAAGAACGTCGTGAACGGGATCTTGAAAAACAAACGCAAACCATGAATCAAATGGATAAAAAGACCAAAAAAGAGCCAGAAAAAATGAAAGTTCGTCACGAAGGTGGCATTGTGATTCAAGGCGTTGATAACTTATTAGTTCGGATTAGTCGTTGTTGCAGCCCCGTACCTGGAGATAAAATCGTTGGCTATATTACGAAGGGACGAGGAGTTTCAATCCATCGTGCAGATTGTCCGAATATCAAAGGCGCAGATGATATCGAGAATCGATTAATCGATGTGGAATGGGAAGATGCGGCTTCAAAAGGCCATGACTATGATGCAGAACTTCAAGTAGAAGGCTATAATAGAACAGGCTTATTAAATGAGGTTCTGCAAGTTGTAAATAGCATGACGCGAAATTTAACAAGTGTCAATGGGAAAATCGATAACAATAAAATGGCAACAATTACGTTGACGATTGGCATTCAAAACTTAAACCAATTACAAAAAATTGTAGACAAAATTAAAACGATTCCAGATGTGTACAGCGTTAGACGGATGACATCTTAAAAGTGGAGGCGATGAGTTGAGAGTTGTAATTCAACGAAGTAAAAAAGCAGAAGTTGCCATTGCGGGAACGGTAGTAGGAGAGATATCAAAGGGATTAGTCCTATTAGTTGGCATTAACGAAGAGGATACTCAAGAAGATGTGGACTATTTAGTAGGAAAAATAACGAAGATGCGTATTTTTGAAGATGAAAATGAAAAAATGAATTTAGCTATTACCGATGTAGCTGGCGCAATTTTATCAATTTCACAATTTACATTGTTTGCTGATACAAAAAAGGGCAACCGACCAAGTTTTATAAAAGCAGCCAGACCAGAACAAGCAATTCCTTTATATGAAGCGTTTAATCAAGGTTTGAAAGAAGCTGGGATTACTGTTTCAACCGGTGAATTTGGCGCCGATATGCAAGTCTCGTTAGTGAATGATGGCCCAGTTACAATCCTGCTAGACAGCCAAGCAAAATAAAAAAAGGATTTGATCCACGGATCAAATCCTTTTTTATTATTTTTTAAAGTATTGATTTAAAGATTGAACAATAGTATTTGAAATTTTTTCCCGATAACTGTCTGTATTGATCATCGAACTATCTGTTGTGTTATTAACATAGCCTAGTTCTAACAATAAAGCAGGTTGGGTGTTTTCTCTTGTTACTTGGAAATCACCAAAACGCACACCATTATTAGGTAACGGCCCATTAGCCAGTCCATCATTGACTACTTTAGCAAGAGCTTTATCACGTTCATGGTAATAATACGTGGTTGTTCCGCTTCCGTCATTTGCGTTTTCTGTTGAATCATAGTGAATACTAATAAAGACATCAGCTTTTGCTTGATTACTAATAGCCGGGCGTTGACGAAGACTCACACTCTTGTCTGAATCACGAGTTAAAATAACGTTGGCACCAACAGCTTTTAATTTAGCAGCTAATGTTTGAGCCGTTTTTAACGTGGCTTCTTTTTCGTAAAACGTAGTGGCTTCTGCCCCAGGATCATCTCCGCCATGACCTGCATCAATGACGACTGTTGCTTCAGCTAACGAAGACACATTTGCCAGCGGTGCAGAAGAAGTATCCGCTGATAAATCGACTAACCAACTAGCGACATACCCATCTATACCAGCATCATTTCGAATATGGTACCAATCCCCACTTGTTCCAACATAGTCAAAATTTTGACCTTTGGTAGCAGTGGTGACTAAACTAGAAGTTGTACCCGGTGCACTTCGAATATTAGCTTCTTCATTTCGAATTGTAATAGTCTTGATTGAAGCTGATTTTTCATCGGTTGTACTAACAGTCGTTGGAGCTTCTTGTTGAACAGAAGCTGGTTTTACATCGATGAATTTTGAATTAATCCAAGCTACTTGTTGATTGTATTGAATCTGGGTCCATCCATTTTCTTGATACAATACGGTTAATTCGGTTCCTTTTGTAACGGAACCAATAATTTCTGACTGATCGTTACTTTCACTTCTTATATTGATTTTTTCTCCTGTAACGGTCCCCATGGTATTCGTAGCAGCACTGATTTCAGTATTGTTTACAAGCCAGCTTGCAACCCAACCGATTTTATCATTGCTTAAGCGTACTTTATACCAATTGTTTTTTTCTTCTAAAATATTGACTCGATCTCCAGCACCGATTTGGGTCATTGTATCATAAGACAACCCTGGTCCAGTTCGTACGTTTACTACAGCAGCGTCAATTTTAATGGTACTATAATTTGCTAAGGCCATTGTAGCAAAAGCAGTGAGGCTAATTAATAGAATGAAAAAAAATAAAAAAGTCTTTTTATGTTTCCTAGGCATTGTTGTCTGTTCCATTCATTTATCCACTACTTTCTACTTATCCAAATCCATCAAATTCTAAAAAATGATTTCCCTTTAATTATAGCAATACTTCCTAGTAATTAGCAATTTTTTTAGATGAAAAATAACAAAAATTTAGCGAATTCTCAAAATAGTTTATAAAAATTGCGGATAATCTCTTGACAAGGGGAGGTGTTTCTTGTAATCTTGTTATAATCTAATAAGTTACCTGATGAAAGAAAAAGTAAACAAAATTAGCGAGTATAAAGAGAGGATCTTCGATGGCTGAAAAAGATTCCCGTAATTTTGATTGAAAGACACTCTGGAGGGTTAGCAGTGCAAAGCTGTTACGTTTACGAGCGTTAATCGTTGAGGAAAGCATCCATTGCTTTCAAAAAAAGGTGGTACCACGGTCTAATTCATTTCGCTCGTCCTTATTCTATATAGAATAAGGGCGGGCTTTTTTTATTTTACAAATAGCATTATTCAACTAATTATTATCTAAGGAGTGTTTTAAAAATGGCAATTCAAAGACCAAAAGGCACAGCAGATTTATTACCAGGAAATTCAAAAAAATGGCAATATGTGGAAGAAATTGCACGTATGATTATGAGAGACTACCAATTCCATGAAATGAGAACACCAATTTTTGAAAGTTATGATTTGTTCTCACGTGGAGTAGGAGAAACCAGCGATATTGTTTCCAAGGAAATGTATGACTTTATGGATAAAAAGAATCGTCATATGGCCCTTCGTCCAGAAGGGACAGCAGCAATCGTTCGTGCATTTGTTGAAAATAAATTATTTGGACCAGAATTTGCAAAACCATACAAAGTGTATTATATGGGGCCTATGTTTCGCTATGAACGTCCACAAGGCGGTCGTATGCGTCAATTCCACCAATTAGGTGCAGAAGTATTTGGTAGTGATAATCCAGCAACAGATGTTGAAACAATGGCATTGGCAATGGATATTTTCAATCAACTAGGATTAAAAAATATTAAATTGGTTATTAATACATTAGGGGATAAAGAAAGTCGTGATGCCTATCGCGCGGCGTTGATTGCATTTTTAGAACCTCATTTTGATGAGTTGAGCCATGACTCACAAGTTCGCTTACACAAAAATCCATTACGTGTATTAGATAGTAAAGATCCAAAAGATAAAGACATTGTCGCAAATGCTCCTTCTATTTTAGATTTCTTAAATGAAGTATCCGCAACTTATTTTAATTCCGTGAAAACTTTATTAGAAGCGTTAGAGATTCCTTACGAAATTGATTCAAACATGGTCCGTGGCTTGGATTACTACAATCACACTATTTTTGAAATTATGAGTGACGCTAAGAGTTTTGGAGCTATTACAACGCTATGTGCAGGTGGACGTTACAACGGTTTAGTCGAAGAAGTTGGCGGACCTGAAACCCCTGGATTTGGTTTTGGAATGGGCTTGGAACGGTTAATGTTAGCTCTAGAAGCTGAGGAAATTGAAATTCCTGATTTGGATGAGTTAGATGTGTATGTGGTTGGCTTAGGAGAAGAAACCAATATCGAAACCTTAAAATTAGTTCAAACGATTCGTGAATCAGGTTTTTCAGCCGAGCGAGACTATCTAAATCGAAAAATAAAAGCACAATTTAAAACAGCAGATAAATTAGGTGCTAAAGTTGTAATTACTATTGGAGAAGAAGAACTTGCAAATGGCGAAGTGAATTTCAAAGTGATGAAAACTGGGAAACAAGAAAAAGTGTCATTAAAAAATATTTACCGCGATTTTGACAAAGTCTATAATTTACAAACAACAGATATGACGGCATTTAACGAATTTTTTAACAAAGACTAAAACCAACTAAAAAAGGAGCAACTCAAATGGCAAAACGTACAGTTTATTGTGGGAAAGTTTCAGAAGATTTATTAGGAGAAGTTATTACAGTTAAAGGTTGGGTGCAAAAACGTAGAGATTTAGGTGGCTTAATCTTTATCGATTTGCGTGACCGCGAAGGCATTATTCAAGTTGTTTTCAATCCAGATTTTTCAAAAGAAGCACTAGAAATTGCCGAAAATGTTCGAAGTGAATATGTCCTTGAAATCACAGGGAAAGTTGTAAATAGAGATGCTGCAGTCATTAACAAAAATATTGCAACAGGAATGCTCGAAATTGAAGCAAATGAAATTACGATTTTAAATAAAGCTAAAACGACCCCATTCTACATTGAAGATGGCGTCAGCGTTTCAGACGATAAAAGAATGCAATACCGTTATTTAGACTTACGTCGCCCAGAAATGACTAAAAGCTTTATTTTACGTCATGAAATCACTAAATCCATTCGCAACTATCTTGACAACACTGGTTTTATTGATATTGAAACCCCCTATTTAACGAAATCAACTCCCGAAGGTGCAAGAGATTATTTAGTCCCTTCAAGAGTACATCCAGGCCATTTTTATGCATTGCCACAATCCCCACAACTATTTAAACAGTTACTGATGGGAGCTGGATTTGATCGTTATTACCAAGTTGTTCGCTGTTTTAGAGATGAAGATTTACGTGGCGATCGACAACCTGAATTTACACAAATTGATATTGAAACGAGTTTCTTAGAAGCCGATGAAATTCAAGGGTTCACAGAACAATTATTGAAAAAAGTAATGAAAGAAACAAAAGGCATTGAGATCACATTGCCACTTCCACAAATGGGGTATGACGAAGCGATGAGCCGATATGGTTCAGATAAGCCAGATATTCGTTTTGATTTAGAATTAATCCAATTAAGTGAGATAGTAAAAGAGTCTAGCTTTAAAGTCTTTAGCGGAGCTATTGAAAATGGTGGTGAAGTAAAAGCGATTAATGCCAAAGGGGCAGCTAGCAAGTACTCAAGAAAAGACATTGATGGCTTAGGAGAATTTGTTGGCAGATACGGTGCGAAAGGTTTGGCTTGGCTAAAAATGGAAGAGGATGGCTTAAAAGGCCCAATCGCTAAATTCTTTACTGAAGACGCAGAACGCTTAATTGCGGCAACGAATGCAGAACCAGGTGACTTATTATTATTTGTAGCCGATAAAAAATCAATTGTAGCCGACGCTTTAGGAGCCTTGAGAAATAAACTAGGAAAAGAGTTAGAATTAATCGATGAAACTAAATTTGCTTTTCTTTGGGTCATTGATTGGCCACTATTGGAATATGATGAAGAAAATGGCCGCTATTCAGCCGCACATCATCCGTTTACAATGCCAAAAGAGAGTGATATTGAAAAATTAACAACGAGTCCGGGAGAAGTTTACGCACAAGCTTACGATATCGTTTTAAATGGGTATGAATTAGGTGGAGGGTCTCTTCGTATTCATACAAGAGAGCTGCAAGAGAAAATGTTTGCAGCGTTAGGATTCTCAAAAGAAGAAGCAGAAGATCAATTTGGTTTCTTATTAGAAGCATTAGACTATGGATTCCCACCACACGGCGGAATTGCTCTAGGTCTAGATCGCTTAGCGATGTTATTAGCCGGCAAAGAGAATATTCGTGAAGTGATTGCATTCCCTAAAAATGGACGTGCAGCAGATCCGTTAACATCAGCACCAAGTGTTGTTAGCGAAATGCAATTAGATGAATTATCCATTGCAACAACAAGAATTGAAGAAGAAATAACCGAAGAAGAATAAAAAAACGAGTCTTGTGAGAAATGAAAACATTCTTACAAGGCTTTTCTTTCATTAAGAGAATACATTTTAGGATAAAGCTTGTAATGTGTCTTGAAATTTGTCAAAATAAAGAGAATAAGAATTTAAATGAATAGGGGAGGAATAGAAAATGAATAAAAAAAGATGGATCGCAGTTGTTTCTGCAACTATATTATTTGTAGCATCAATTGTTGCAACTGGGGTTATGGAAATTTCAAAAAAGAATGCAAGTTCTACAAATTCAATCAATGAATTATCTTCAATGTTTGGCGGAACAGACCCACTTTCAGAAAATGTCATTGAGTCGGGTAAAGCCAATCAACGAATTGTCTTATTAACGATTGAAGGAACAATTTTATCAAATGGGGCATCGGGTCTGTTTAATACAGCTAGTTATGACCACCAATTATTTATGAATGAATTGCAAAGCATTGAAGATGACGACTCAATCAAAGGAATCATTTTATCTGTAAATTCACCAGGTGGTGGAACGTATGAAAGTGCTCAAATTAAAGATAAATTAGTAGAAATTAAAGAAAAAACAAAGAAACCCCTTTATGTGTCGATGAAAAATACAGCTGCTAGCGGTGGGTACTATGTATCTGCAAATGCTGAAAAGATTTTTGCTACAGATGAAACTTTGACAGGTTCAATTGGAGTGATTATGTCTGGTTCAAATTATAGTGGACTGTTTGAAAAATTGGGCATTAGTGACACAACAATTAAAAGTGGTGAATTTAAAGACATCGGTTCCGCTAGCCGTCCAATGACAGAAGGCGATCGTGCGATTTTGCAACAAATGATTGACGATTCTTATAGTCGCTTTGTAAATGTTGTTGCTACAGGTCGTCACATGGATGAATCTCGTGTGAGAGAATTAGCAGATGGTCGAATTTATGATGGGGCACAAGCCAAAGCAGCTGGTTTAGTAGATGAGATTGGTTACCAAGAAGATGTCATTAAAGCGATGAGAAAAGATTACAACTTAAAAGATGCAGAATTATTTGAATATCAAGCAGCTAGTCCAAGTTTATCAAGTTTATTCACTTCAAAAGCAAGTCAATTGATCGCACCAAAAAGTTCAGTGGTAAGCGAATTAGATGGTATGATGAGTAAATTTGGAACAATCAATTCTCCTAAAATGATGTATTTGTACGGAGGTGAGTAACATGCCAAATGATTTCTTAGATAAAAAAATTGATGGAGAAATTGATGAAACAAAACACTTTGATTTAAATGATTTTCAAAAGGAAATCGAAATGGAGGAATTTGCTCAATCCTTGAATCGTCCTGTTGTCGAAGAAGAAGCAAGCAATGCGACGGATCAAGAGGAGATACCCTCACGAACGAAGGAAATTCTTTTTGATTTAGAAGCTGAAAAAATGAAAGAAAAAGAATTAGCATTAAATCGTGAGATTAGAAGACAGTATAGTCATGAAAAACAGCGGGAAGAAGAGTTAGCTGAAAAACCGTATCACCGCTATCCAAGTTATTTTTACACTGGATTTTGGTTGCGATTCTTTGCTTATTTAGTGGATTTAGTTGTAGTCGGGAGTATCGGAAGAATTTTAGTAGATCCTATTTTTTCAGCTTTTCAATTAGAAAAATCGACAGTACCGTACTCTCCTTATGCATTAGCACATCTTGCAGTTTTTCTGCTGTATTTTATTTTAATGACGAAACTAAGCAATGGCCAGACGATTGGGAAAATGATTTTTGGCATACGTGTAGTTTGTTTTAGAGAAGAAAATTTAAGTTGGGCAACCGTTATTGTAAGAGAAGGTTTTGGGCGCTATTTAATGCAAGTTTGGTTCTTTATGTATGGATTATATTTAATTCTATTTTTTAATGAACGCAAACAGCAAGCAGCAGATTTATTTTGCGACACTAGTGTAGTGACTGAAAACCTAGTCAAGGCAAGTCAAGTAACAGTTGCAAATTAAAAAAGTATGCTTGAAATGGGAATGCAACTACTTTTTGACACAATTTAAAAAGAGCCACTCATTAAGTCCTCTTTTTTGCGGTAATCTACTGGTGAAAGACAAGCTAACTTCGTTAAGACTTGTTTGTTATTCTAGCATGTTTAGACTTTAGTGAGGAACGAAACGATTCTATTAGTGCGTTATCTGTGGATGTCTATTTACGGGACATCCACAGATAATGTTTTTTTATGGGTTGCTTAAAAATTTTTTTGAAGTATAAGTTGAACCTCGATCATTATGCAACATTGCTCTTTTTGGAAATTTTTCAATGTGATTTTAAGGTATCTACGGCTAATTTAGTATCTGGATAATCTGAAATTTTATAGGTGACAATTTCAGCAGTAAGAAAGCGTTTAGTAAGTTGAATCTTTAATTCAACAGGATAACACTTATGTTTTGACATTAGAAAACAACTCTAAATTTGAGGTGCTCTTTTATAGTTGTATCTATTTATAGTGGCAGTTCTCAAATAAAGTCTCCTTTTTTTTAAACCTTGAAATTAAGCAAAAGAAAATAAATAATTTGTACTTTTTAGAAATATCACATACAATGATTAAGAGTACAATGGGAAAAGGGAGAAGTGAAAAAATGGTTTTATTAGGAAGTCACGTTTCAATGAGCGGAAAAAAAATGTTGCTAGGATCAGCTGAAGAAGCAGCCAGTTATCAAGCGGATACATTTATGATTTATACAGGAGCTCCACAAAATACTAGAAGAAAACCAATTGAAGAAATGAATATTCCACTTGGTCAAGAGTATATGAAGGAGCATCACTTATCTAATATCGTGGTTCATGCCCCGTATATCATCAATTTAGGAAATACCATTAAACCAGAAAATTTTGGTTTTGCAACAGAGTTTTTACGGCAAGAAATTGTTCGTGCAGAAGCATTAGGCGCAACTCAAATTACGTTGCATCCAGGAGCACACGTTGGAGCAGGGGTAGATGCTGGGCTTGCCCAAATCGTTAAGGGACTTAACGAAGTCTTACACAAAGATCAAGTCGCTCAAATTGCATTAGAAACAATGGCAGGAAAAGGGACTGAAATTGGACGTTCCTTTGATGAGTTGGCTCGAATTATTGATGGCGTGACACTTAATGACAAATTATCTGTCACATTTGATACATGCCACACCAATGATGCAGGTTACAATATCCGTGAAGATTTTGACGGAGTTTTGGTAGAATTTGATAAAATTATTGGCTTGGATCGCTTGAAAGTAATGCATATCAACGATTCAAAAAATCCACAAGGTAGCCACAAAGATCGCCATGCCAATATTGGATTTGGTACAATCGGTTTTGACGCCTTAAATAAAATTGTTCATCATCCAGAATTAAAAGAGTTAGCTAAAATTCTAGAAACGCCTTATGTTGGTGAAGAAAAAAAAGACAAAAAAGCTCCTTACGGTTATGAAATTAAAATGCTCCGTGAGCAAAAATTCAATCCGAATTTGTTAGAAGATATTTTGAATCAAGTTGGATTTTAACGTAAAAAGACTCTTTTAAGAGTCTTTTTTTACTGGAATCAGCATAGTATAGCTACCGAAAGAAGGATATCTGTGTCATAATGGAACTAAGAGGACAATGAAAGGTGGAGGGGGAAAATGAAAAAATATTTAGTTGGTTTTATTGTCATTATTGGAATAGGGCTCGCTTTTCCAAATCAGGTAGCAGCGGATCGTTCCTATACAATTGATCAATATGATGTTGACATTCAATTGCAAAAAGATGGCAGTGCAAACTATGAAGAGCGGATTTTGTATCAATTTGACGGAGCCTTTAACGGTGTTTTTTATGATTTAAATTTAACAGGTAGACGCAATGATTCAGACATTTCAGCTGTGGAAGTTCGAACACAGCCATTTAAAGGAAAAGAAACAGCGCCTTACAAAGAAAATTCTTCAGGGGAAAATCAAACCTATCAACTGACAAAGAACAATGGAATCGCTAAGTTTAAAGTATTCAATCAAGTAACAAATGCAAAACAAACGGTGATTTATCGGTATCATTTAAGGAACGTAGTAACCAACTATCGGGATATAGCAGAACTAAATCAAATGGTTATTGGAAAAGAGTGGCAAGACACACTAAATAATGTTCAAGTAACGATACACTTACCTGAAGGAACAACTAGTGGCGATTTACGAGCGTGGGCACACGGCTCCTTGAATGGAAATGTAAAATTAGAAAATAATCACACAGTTCGGCTAACAAGTAATAAGAATCCAGCGAATAGTCCTATTGAGGCCAGAGTTATCTTTCCTACATCCATCACCAGCGACAATCAAAATAAAGTAGACTCGAATCAATTAGATAAAATTCTTTCTTCAGAAAAAACAGCAGCAGAAAACGCGAATAAAAAGCGGAAAACAGTGATGGGTGTTAGTTACAGTCTTGCGGGGCTTGCTGTTATTATTTTAATTGTGGGTTCATTTCATGTTCGAAAAATAGCTAAAAAAGAAAAATTTTCACTTTTAGTTCCAGAGCATCTGTATGACATTCCAGTGGATATTACCCCTGCGGTGATGTATCACGCGACAACGAATCAGTTGCCACGAACAACGGATTTAACGGCAACCATCATGGATTTGGTTCGTAAAGGTCAGCTCACAATTGAAGAAATAGAAATTGACATTCCAAGTATAAGACGAAATAAAAAACGTGAAAAAACCTTCTTAATTAAAAAAGTGACAACGCCTAAACCCGTTCAGTTGCTTGAACATGAACGCTATTTACAAACATGGTTGATTGAGGAAGTTGGAAATGGACAAGAAGTAACCTTAAAACAGATTGAAGATTATGGGAAAAAAGATGTTAAAAAAGCAGAAATTTTCACGAAAAAATATTCAAACTGGCAACAAAAAGTAAAACAAGCGTCGATTAATTTAGGCTATATCAAGTCAAACAGTCAAAAAGCGCTTGCTGTTGCGATGACTTATGGAGTGGTCTTAGTTTTACTTGGCATAGGGACAATACTAACGATGTTGATGTTAAATGGCTTTTATCCAATAGTGGCAGTAGCTGTTAGTGTGGCAGCAATTCTTAGTTTTGTTCAATGGATTGGATATTTTCCAGTCCGTACTTTAGAAGGTGAGACAGCGATTAAACAATGGGCTGCGTTTAAACAGATGCTAAAAGACGTTAGCAATTTGAAAATGGCAGATGTTGGTTCGGTAATTTTATGGGATCATTTCCTTGTATATGCGATTTCATTGGGAGTTTCAAAAGAAGTCATTAATGCTTTAGCAGTCCAATTTCCACAAGCGGACTTGGGAACGATGAATGTAGGGCATTATTATCTATATGGAGCTGCTTGGAATATGGGAGCCAATGGTGCCTTTAATCATGCCTTTGAAAGTAGTTTTACGAATGCAATGGGCAGTGCGATTTCAAATTCAAGTAATGCCAGTGGAACTGGCGGAGGATTTAGTGGCGGTTCTTCAGGAGGATTTGGTGGTGGAGGCGGAGGCGCTTTTTAGTCAGTGATCACGCCTGAAAAGATTCTTTGTTCGTGAAATTTTATGAAGTTTGATCTGTTTTTTCTCTGACGGTCAATCGCTAGCCTTTAAAGTAAAAAGCAAAATTTTTATCCACTAGGATGCTTTACAAACTAGTGGATTTTTTTTATACTATAAGTAACTAGTAGGTAAAACATACTAGCGGTTAAGGAGGGTGTTTTTTTGAAAGAAACGCAATTACTAAAAGGGGTATTAGAAGGTTGTGTCCTGTCAATTATTGCGGATCATGAAGTTTATGGATACGAACTTGTTCAAATATTAAAAAGCTATGGTTTTACTACTATTGTTGCAGGAACTGTTTATCCTTTGTTACAAAAATTAGAGAAACAAAAGTGCATAAAAAGTAAAACCCTTCCTTCCCGTGATGGTCCTGACCGTAAGTATTTCTTCATAACAAAAGAGGGGCTACTATCTTTACAAGAATTTGAAAACCAGTGGAAGGGGTTAGTTAACAAAGTAAATCAAATTGTACGATCAGAAAGGACATCTATAGATGAACAAAGAAATAAATCATGCTAAACAATGGTTTTTAAAAAACAATCGTCTGCGAGAACAACTAACTAATGAAAATAAAGCATACTACGAAAAATTACTACTTTATATTCGAACAGCTGGCATTTTTTATGAGGAAGAGGAAGTTGAGCAGTTGTTATATGCAATTTTAAGTGATATTGTAATGGCACAAGAAAATAACGAGACCGCAGTTGATTATTTTGAGGAAAATCCTAAAGAAATGGCAAATTTGATAATTTTGAGACTAGAAAAACCTAAATTTAAAAAGAAATTGACAATAGCAGGGAATGTTTTTTTGATTAGTTCATTTTTTTATTTAATCGGAAATTTTTCAATGGCTAAAGTCAATTTTAATCCGATTCTTTTTTTCTTGCAGGGAATTTTAAGTTTTATCGTTGTTTATTTCACTTTTTTCTACATCCATAAAAAAGTGTATTTAAATGATTTTCCAACTAAAAAAAGTTTGCTAGTGAATACTTTTTATTTAGGATTGATTGGTTGTTGTGTTATCGGGTCTTTTATTTTGACTGATTTAGTTACGCCTCCCAATCTAATTGTTACTATTTCTAATCCATTTCATTTTATCCTTATTGGAATTTTGACGATCGTTGGTGCAAGTTATATAGGTTTAAAAAAGTTAAATAAGTAGTTGTCGAGTCTCTTTATTGCTGGAAATTTGGCTGATTGAATCGACAAAAAGAGCATTGTCTTTTGAGAAAATGCTCTGCAATAATAGCTTTAGTAGCTGTTCAATTCATTTCGTTTAGGCTCTTTTTTTAGCTAACCTTCATCCTCACTCATTTTAAAACCGACGCCCCAAACTGTATCAATATAAGTCATTTGCGGGTTTGCTTTTAATAACTTAGCACGTAAATGGCTAATATGTACATTGATTGTTCCCTCAGTACCAACAAAAGAATGAACTTTCCAAACATAACAAAAAATTTCCTTTTTTGTAAAAACTTTTTTAGGATTTGACATCAGAAAGGACAAAATATCAAATTCAGAATTGGTTAAGTGAATTTCTTTACCTTGAATATACAAGCTACGATTTTCAGGATAAATAATCAAATCTTTATGTTGAATCATTGTTTCTTTTTTTTCAAAAATAATGGGCTGTGTTCTTCTTAAAGCAACTTCTATTCGTGTCAATGAAAGTTCAATATCGGAAGGGTCTGAAATAAAATCGTCAGCACCATCTTTTAATATACTGATTTTTGATTGTTTGTCCCAAGACTCAGAAAGGACAATAACAGGCATTTGATCAATGCTGTGAATTAAATGCAGACTTTTTTGTACTTGGTCTAGGGAAGACAAACTTATTAAAACTAAATCAAATTCAATTTGTTCAATAAATAATTTTAACTCATCACTGCTGGATGTTTTTTTTACTAGATAGCCTGTTTTTTTTAATTGATCTACTAAGCGATTAGTTGTATTTTGTAATTCTTCAACGATTAAAATCTTTTTCATGTAAGCCTCCTAAGTGATTCTAAGTATCTTACTATAGTATACTTTATTTAGAAGTATTTTTATGGAGATACTACATTTTTCTTATTCTTTTTTTTCCGTTAATTGAATATAATTAAAAAAAGTAATATTATTCCTTGAGTTAAAGAAATAAATTTTTCTTTTTTTTTTTTCCTAAAACGGTTATTATGTAATAGAAGCAGAAAGATCGTTAAGAAATTTAAATAGAAAAGAGATGATCATCATGGAACATGAACAAAATAAGCTAACACTAAAAATTGCAAAAGGTTTGAGATTTATCTTGAATGTCTCATTGTCTATCCTGGGACTAGTCCTTGCTTACTGCATTGCAAAAGAAGTGGTCTATATCTTTTTGATGATTGCTAAATCTGGATTTAATGATTATTATGTTTTAATCCAAGAAGTCCTCGTCTTTTTCTTATATTTCGAGTTTATTTCATTAGTAGTAAAGTATTTTGAATCAAATTATCATTTTCCGTTGGATTACTTTATCTACATTGGCATTACAGCGATTGTCCGTATTATTATTACGGATCATGGCAGTCCTTGGGATACCTTGATTTTAGCGTGTGCAATTGTCGTATTATTAATCGCGCTCGTAATTGTCAATCGACATAAACTGGATGATAAGCGGTAATTAGCTAAAAGATAGGTCTTTGGGTGGATTTACTTTGATTAGAAATAGTGTAACATTAAGAACATTAGCAGTGATTACTTCTAGTGTCACTATAAAAAGAAAGAAGGAATGAAAATGAAAAATTGGATGAAAATTGTTATTGGAATTGTGATTGCAGTTGTAATTTTAGTAGTCCCATTTGCAAGTTCTTATAATGGGTTAGTTAGTGCTGAAAGTGAAGTAGATGCTCAATGGGCAAAAGTGGAGTCAAAATTACAACGTCGTTATGATTTAATTCCGAATCTTGTTAATTCTGTTAAAGGTAGCATGACTCAAGAAAAGGAAGTTTTCGGAAAGATTGCAGATGCTCGTTCAAAATTAAGCAATGCTTCAACAACGGATGACAAAGTTCAAGCAAATAATGAATTAGATTCTGCAGTGTCTCGTTTATTAGTTGTTGTTGAAAATTATCCAGATCTTAAATCAGACAAAAATGTTCAAGCGTTGATGGATGAATTAGCTGGAACGGAAAATCGAATTTCAACTGAACGCGATCGTTACAACGATACTGTTAAAACTTACAACAATAAAGTTAAAAGATTCCCAGGATCAATCGTAGCTAAAATGAGCGGATTTGATTCTAAAACTTATTTTAAAGCAGTTGAAGGAGCTCAAAATGCTCCAAGTGTCAACTTTGATACGAAATAAGCGATTAATGGGAAAGGAGCTGTTTGATTGTGAAGAAGGGATCTAAAAAACTAAGTCTCTATTTGCTCGTAATGGCAATGGCCTCATTTTGTTTAATACTGTTTCCCAAAATAAGTCAGGCAGCAGTTACTTATCCAGAAGCGTCCAAAGCCTTTTATGTGTATGATGAAGCGTCTATTTTATCGCAAACCACCAACAAATTTATTGTTGATGTAAACAAACATTATGAAGAAACAAAAGAAAAGCCTCAAATTGTTGTAGCAACAGTCAATAATTTACAAGGTTTAACGATAGAAGAATATGCCTCTCATTTATTTGAAAAATGGAAAATTGGAAACAAAGCAGAAGATAATGGCGTCCTTATCTTATTTTCAAAAGAAGACCGTAAAATTCGATTTGAAGTTGGTTATGGTTTAGAAGGAGCACTAACGGATAGTGGAACAGGGCAGATTTTGGATCGCAATATTGAGTTATTAAAAAGCGATCAGTTTGATGAAGCATTAAAACAAATTTTTACTGAAACAGCGTTGAAAGTCAATAAAGAATATGGATATAAAGACGATACGATTTTTGCTGGTTATGCAGTAGATGCGTCTGATTACAAAGAAGAAGACAGTCAAGATTCTCCGTTTTCTATTGTGACCATTTTATTCATTATTATTCTAGCTGTCTTTTTCTTTGGAGGCGGCGGAAGTAATGGTGGATCTGGTGGTAGACGAAGGGGAAATAATGTCAGTACAGCGCTACTTTATGGATTGTCTAGCGGCATTTTCAGAGGTGGCGGAGGCTCATCTGGCGGAGGTTTTGGCGGTGGAGGGTCTTTCGGAGGCGGAGGAAGCTCTGGCGGTGGAGGCTCTAGTCGAGGATTCTAAAAATATAAAAAAAGCGAGCTAAACAATTATTGTTTAGCTCACTTTTTTTAATTATCGTAACTCATATCATTTAGTTGTAACGTATTTAAAATAATAGCTGCAGTTTCTTCAATTGAACGATTCGAAACATTAATAACAAGGCAGTCCAATTTATTGTATAAATCTTGTGCAAACGCCAGTTCATCATCAATGCGCTTCATATCAGAATAAGCAGTATCTGGGTTTAAACCATAAGCAATCATTCTTTCACGACGAATCGAATTTAAAATTTTCGGATCATTGGTTAATCCAACGATTTTTTTCGGATTTACTTTCCACAATTGATCAGGAATATGTGCTTCAGGCACGAGTGGTAAATTCGCAACTTTTAAATTTTTATTGGCTAAAAACATACTTAAGGGGGTCTTTGATGTTCTAGAGACACCTAGTAGAACAATATCAGCCTCAAGAAAACCTTTTGGGTCTTTGCCGTCATCGTATTTTACAGCGAATTCAATTGCGCTGATTCGATGGAAGTAATTATCGTTTAGTTGATGTAACGCTCCAGCTTCTTTTGTAGGCACAGCGCCTGTTCGTTTTTCAATTTCTTCAATCACAGGGTTTAATAAATCAAAACAGTACAAGTTATTTTCTTTACAAAATTGATTTGCAGCAGAACTCAAACCGTTTGTGATTAACGTATGAAGAATCATCGCATTTTCTTCTTTAGCTTTTTCTAAAATTGAAATAAGAGTGTCTTCTCCTCGAACAAATGGATAGCGGGAAACATCCACTTCTAAATCAGGAAATTGTGCTAGGGCTGCTTGAATCAGTTTATTGGCTGTTTCTCCAACAGAATCAGAAATAATGTATACATATTGCTCTTTTTTACTCATAATAAACTCCTTTGTTAAAAAATAATGTGATACTTCATTATACCTTATTCAAACGAACTTTAAAATAAAAGAAAAGACCTATTCCGAGGTAGAATAGGTCCAATAAAAGGACATAAAATTGAGGTGTTTTATGTCTATGAGGTATATATTGTACTCCAAGTGGAGGGACAAACAAATTAAGTTAAGGCACAAATCAATGCGGCGGTTTCTTCAATCGCACGATGTTCGACATCAATGACTTGAATGCCTAATTGTTGATAAAGTTCATTTGCAAAAGCGAGTTCTTCTGCAATTCGTGTTTCACTGGAATAGCTTGCATTTTCATTTAAGCCAAGTGTGCGTAACCTTGATTTTCGAATTTTCATCAAGGAATGAGCGCTACTGGTTAACCCAATGATTTTGGCTGGATCTATTTCAAACAATTCTTTTGGCACGGCAGCTTCTGGAATAATCGGAAGATTTGCCACTTTAAAATTATTATTTGCTAGATACATACTTAAAGGTGTTTTTGAGGTTCTTGAAACACCCAGTAAAACAAAATCTGCTAGTAAAAAGCTTCGAGGGTCTTTGCCGTCGTCATACTTTACTGCAAATTCAATCGCAGAAACTCTGCTAAAATAATGCTCGTCTAACTTATGAAGAGCACCAGGTTCTTCTAACGGGGACGTTCCTGTTTTAGCATGTAGAACACGAGTAAGCGGACTCATCACATCAACATAGGATAATCCTGTCTCTTTACAAAAATCTACTACAAGACGTACAAATTTTTTTGAGACCAAAGTATGCACGATAATGCCATTTTCTTTTAATACTTCATTTAAAATATCAAGTAACATTTTTTCATCTTCGATAAATGGATAGCGTCTGATGTCTGTTAATTTAAGTTCTGGGAACTGAACCAATACGGCAGAAACGACTTTTTGAGCGGTTTCGCCTATAGAATCAGATAAAATATAAATAATGGGTTGTTTGCTCATAAATAGTGAACTCCTTCGAGGGTACGTCTTATTTCTTCATGTGTATCGCTTCATCAATAAAATGTTTTAAGACTACTGTTTTAGAAACTTTTCCGATCACTAAAGCGGGGTTATCTTTACTCACAACCGGCAGAGAATCGATTTGATGTTGAATGATTTTATATCCAGCGTCTAAAATTCGTTCGTCTTCTTGAAGGGTCACGACATTTGGCATTCTTGTCATAATCATCGCAACTGGAACTTGATTTAGTGAGGTAGTGGAAATTGTACTACGCAATAAGTCTTTTCTTGAAATAATTCCAAGCAAGACTTGATTTTCTGTTACGTACAGGGTTCCAACATCATGCATAAACAACATAGTCACGGCGTCATTTATGGTTGCCTCTTTTTTTATCACAACAGGTGGAACCATAATTTCGGAAATGCTTTTTTCATATAAATCCTCAAATAGCAAAGGTTCAAAATTTTGACCTGCAAAGAAATAGCCAACTTTAGGCCTAGCATCGAGAATTCCTGTCATGGTTAAGATCGTTAAATCTGTTCGTAAAGTTGGTTTTGATAAACACAGTTGTTTTGCAATATTATCGGCACTAATGGGTTCACTGTCTTTCACGATCTGGATAATGTTCTTTTGACGTTCTGTTAGCTCCATTGTGCACCTCGATTCTTAAGTGTTGCTTATACAACTTATTATATAGTAGGTCACAAATAAAATCAATAAGACGTGTTAATTGATTTAATAAACGGATAAATAGCGTTATTCCAAAAAAATAATTTCCACACTTCTTTTAAGTAAGCAAATTTGCTAATTGAGGGTGAAATAGGGTATAATAATCAAGAAGAATGTAGATGGGAGGCAGAAAAATGCTTGAAACAGCTGTTAAAAGAGCAATAGATGTTTTAAAAGATCATGGTTATAAATATACCGATAAACGCGAAGGAATGTTGTTGCTTTTTGCGAATGAAAATCGTTATTTGACTGCTAAAGATGTACAAAATGGATTGAAAGAAAGTTTTCCAAATTTAAGTTATGATACTATTTATCGAAATTTATATACATTTGTTGAAGTAAATGTTTTAGAAGAAACCGAACTAAATGGTGAAAAAATGTTTCGTTTCGCCTGTGTTCATGAAGGACATCATCATCATTTTATTTGTACAATTTGTGGCAATACAAAAGAAATCCATATGTGTCCAATGAATTTCTTTGAAGAACAACTAACGGGTTGTGAGATTGAAAGCCATCGGTTTGAAATTTTTGGTAAATGTGAAAAATGCTCTCTCTTATAAAATAAAGCCTGCTATGTCAGTTCTAAGAGCTAACTCAGTGCGCTTTTTTTAATAGAATTGCCTTGTTTTATTATTTTTTCATTACGAAAAGCTAAAAACAATTCCACTTTTTTTAAAAGAATTTCCAATGTCTTATTGACGTAATTTTATTCATTCGATATAATGAAGAAGGACAGTTATTATTTATGTAGTAGATTGTTAGTTGCATAATGAAAAACGGTTACTTTTATAAGCTCGGAGGGAGGGAATTTAATATGTCAAAAACAGTCGTTCGTAAAAACGAATCTCTTGATGATGCTCTTCGTCGCTTCAAACGTACCGTATCTAAAACAGGTACTTTGCAAGAAGCTCGCAAACGCGAATTCTATGAAAAACCAAGTGTGAAGCGTAAGAAAAAATCTGAAGCTGCTAGAAAACGTAAATTCTAATCAGTTGCTTTTTAATGAGGGTGGATAATATGTCTCTTCTAACTACGTTAAATGAAGACATGAAAACAGCGATGAAAGCCAAAGATAAAGAAACTTTGACGGTTATTCGTATGTTGAAAGCTTCATTACAAAACGAACAAATTAAAACAGGCAAAGAATTAAGCGAGGATGAAGAATTAACGATTCTTGCTCGTGAGATGAAACAACGTCGTGATTCTTTAGCAGAGTTTAAGAATGCTGATCGAGAAGATTTAGTTGAAAAAACAGAAGCTGAGATCGTGATTGTTGAAAAATATTTGCCAAAACAACTTTCTGAAACTGAGATTAAAGCAATAGTCACTGAAGCAATTGCAACAGTTGAAGCCTCTTCTATGAAGGACTTTGGCAAAGTAATGGGTGCTGTTATGCCTAAAACTAAGGGAATTGCAGATGGAAATGTGGTTAATCGTATTGTGAAAGAATCGTTAAGTTAAGATTTGAAGAACATTATTGGAGTGCGAATTCTGATAGTGTTCTTTTTGTTTACAATCATAGTCAGTTAGATAGGAAGATTTTTTTTACATAATAAATCAACATGTAACGGCTTTTATTGTGGTAGTGGAATACTTCTTTTTGTTGAAAAAATATGCTATCATTTCATTAAAGCCTATTCTAAAAACTAAAGGAGTGTCAGACGTTTGACCAAACTAAAAGATGCAACGCGAGAACTACAATTAAAAAATGAAGATTTAGCTATTGCCTTATTTGGCAATCATGATAAAAATTTGTTATTATTAGAAGAATCAATGAACGTGACGATTAATAGTCGTGGCGAAAAAATTGAATTAATAGGAGAAGAAAGCCAAATTCAATTAGTTGAAGAAATTCTGATTAAACTCCAAGAATTAATTAAAAGAGGGATTCGAGTAGGACAAGCTGATGTTTTAAGTGCAGTGAAAATGGCTGAAAAAGGTAGTTTAGAATACTTTATTAGTCTCTACGAAGAAGAGATTGGAAAAGACTTTAGTGGGAAACCGATTCGTGCTAAGAATAGTGGACAACGAGAGTATGTTCAAGCAGTTAAAAAAAATGACATTGTCTTTGGGATTGGACCTGCTGGAACAGGGAAAACGTATTTGGCCGTTGTGATGGCTATTTCAGCGTTGAAAAATGGCGACGTTAAGAAGATTATTTTAACTCGTCCTGCTGTCGAAGCCGGTGAAAGTTTGGGTTTCTTGCCAGGTGATTTAAAAGAGAAGGTAGATCCTTATTTACGACCTATCTATGATGCGTTAAATAGCGTCTTTGGTACAGAACACACCACTCGTTTAATGGAACGAGGGGTGATTGAAATTGCGCCACTTGCTTATATGCGTGGACGTACTTTAGAAGATGCCTTTATCATTCTTGATGAAGCTCAAAATGCAACAGCAGCCCAAATGAAAATGTTTTTAACAAGGCTAGGTTTTGGCTCAAAAATGATTGTGAACGGTGATAAGACCCAAATAGACTTACCAAGGGGCGCTAATAGCGGATTGATTCATGCTGAAAAAACGTTACAAGGAATTAAAGGCATTCGTTTTGTTCGATTTGATTCAAGCGATGTGGTGCGTCATCCAGTTGTGGCAAGTATTATTGAGGCTTATGAAAAAGAATCAAAAGATGAATTAAAAAATAGCAGAAACACAAAAGAATAGGATGTGTAAGAATGAAGCGAATAATAGTTAGCATACAAAAGAAAATGGGGAAATTTTACATTCCATTTGTACTTGCACTATTTTCCCTCATTCTTTTTTTCATTATTTTTGATAGCGTTAAACCAAAATCATTGGACTTGAGATTATATCAAGTAGCCGACGAAACGGTTCGCGCCAATGCAACAATTGAAGATAAAGAAAAAACGAAAGAGAATCAAAAAGCAGCCTCGGAGAGTGTTCAACCGGTTTATCAATTAAACAGCAATTTAGTGAATACTCAATTATCTAAACTTGAAATTTTATTCGCTACAATTGAAGACATTCGAACGCAATATCAAGATAAAACAAAAAAAATAGAAGAAACAACTGAAAATAGAGAGAGTGCAATTGATACATTAAATAAAGAAAAAACAGTGGCTTTTCGTGAAAAAATGAAATCCTCAACAGATCAAGCAAATGATTTTTCAAATGACTTACCTGATTGGGCAATCGTACAATTGCTAAATATGGAAAGTGCGACGTTAAAATCTGTAAAAGAAAATACTTGGAAAATTGTCAAAGAAAAAATGTCAAAAGCCATCCGAGATACAGATTTAACTGAAGTAAAACAAGAAGCAAAGGACAAATTAGAATATAGTAACTTAACAGGAAATAATCTGAGAACGGCCAGTTTAATTGTTGAAAATAGCATTGTCGAAAATGAAATTTTAAACGAAAAAGCAACAGAAGAACAAAAGCAAATGGCTGTTGAACGTGTTCAGCCAGCTATGATATTACAAGGACAAGTGCTGGTTCAAGAAGGACATATTGTGGATAGCAATGCAATGAATCAAATTGAATTGCTTGGACTATTAGATAAAACAGCTTCTTACCGTCCAATTTATGCGTTGATTTTAGTATTGATTACACAAATGCTCATTCTCTATTACTTGGAAATGAATAAAAAGAATCGTTTGATTGAAAGAGGTCAACATATTACGCTATACATCTTTGTCATGGTATTTGGTGTCATTGTCATGAAGGGATTGCAATTGATTCAGTCATCTGGCGCCAATTTCTTAGCCATGTTATATCCAGCAGCGTTGATTCCCTTACTTGTTACCGTATTTGTCTCTAGAAGATTTGGCATTATTGCAAATGGATTTTTAGCAGCGTTCTCTATTTTTATTTTTATTGGAGAAGCTGGAACTAGTTTTAGTTTAGTCGTAACACTCTTTTATTTATTAAGTGGTATGATGGGAACAATGCTAAGTAGAGCGAGAATCAATCGCCAATTGTGGCCAACGTTTATCTGGATAACAATTTTTAATAGTTTGTTTGTTATTGCATTTGTTCTCTATTTAAATATGCAACCATTGTCAAGAGACGGTTTACTGATTTTGCTTTACGGAGTATTAAGTGGGTTAGCGTCATATATCTTAGCGATTGTATTGAATCCGTATATAGAAGTATTGTTTGAAGACAATGCCGTTTTGACTTTGACAGAGTTAGCCAATCCGAATCAGCCTTTGTTAAAAGAACTTTTAATAAAAGCAGCAGGAACGTACCATCATAGTTTGATGGTGGCTAATCTAAGTGCGAATGCAGTCGAAGAAATTGGTGGAGATTCAATGTTTGCTAGAGTGGCTTGTTATTACCATGATGTTGGAAAAATAAAACATCCTTTCTTTTTCGTTGAAAATTTACCACCTGGGATGGAAAATCCTCATAATATCTTAAAACCAGAAGAGAGCAAAGAAATTATCTTTAATCATGTTACAGAAGGTGTTAAAATGTTAGAGGAAGCGAAGTTGCCAAAAGGAATTGTGGACATCTGTGCCCAACACCACGGCACTACGCTAATGAAATTTTTCTATGTAAAAGCCAAAGAAGCCAATCCGGATGTTTTGGAAAGTGATTTTCGTTATCCTGGACCAAAACCACAAACAAAGGAAGCCGCAGTTATCAATATTGCCGATAGTTGTGAAGCCGCCATCCGAGCAATGTCACAACCTACAACTGAAAAAATTGCGACTTTTGTTCATGAATTGATTAATGGACGAATTATCGATGGTCAATTTGATGAATGTGCAATCACTTTAAAAGAATTGCACCAAGTGGAATTATCAATTTGTGAAGGGTTAAATGGGACCTTTCATTCACGTATAGAATATCCAACGCTTAAGAAAAACAACGCTACAAATGAAGGGAAGTCCTAATATGGAACTTGATTTATATGATGAAACTGGAAAAGTAACTACTGAACAGCAGAAACTAGTAGAATCATTATTAGAATTTGCTGGAGGTCATTTAAATTTACCAGAGGATACAGAAATGTCAGTAACGTTTACTGATAATGAGGGAATTCAAACAATTAACCGTGACTATCGTGGAAAAGATCAGCCCACTGATGTCATTAGCTTTGCTTTGGAAGATGAAGTCGAAGGCGAAGAGGCGATTAATTTTGATTTACTAGATGAAAAAATGCCTCGTAATATAGGAGACATTATTATTTCTATCGATAAAACCGCAGAACAAGCAGCTGATTATGGTCATTCATTTGACCGTGAATTAGGGTTTCTAGCACTTCATGGTTTTCTTCATTTAAACGGATATGATCATATGGAGCTTGCTGATGAAAAAGAAATGTTTGGTTTGCAGAAAGTGATATTAGATGCCTATGGACTGGGAAGATAATAAAAATTGTGGGAAAAACAAGCACTTTTTAGACTCCTTCAAACATGCTTTTGAAGGAGTTGTGACGGTCTTTAAAGAAGAACGAAATATGCGTACGCATGTACTATTAGGACTGTTCGTTTTGATTATCTGTTGGTTTTTTCAAGTTAGTTGGTCAGAATGGCTATGGATGATTTTAAGTATTTTTCTTGTAATCGTCATGGAAGTGTGGAATACTGTCATAGAAAATGTCGTTGATTTAATAACAAATCATGACTATTATCCGTTGGCTAAAAAAGCAAAAGATATGGCCGCCGCTGCCGTATTAATGACGGCTGGATTTGCAGTAATAGTGGCAATTGTCATTTTTTTACCAAAAGTAATCAAATTATTTTTTTAAAGGAGAATCCCCGTTGAAAAAACACGTAGAAGATAGTCAAAAATGGATTGATGCAGCTAATGGAATGTTGGAAAAAGCCTATGTTCCTTATTCGAAATTTCCAGTTGGAGCAGCTTTGGTCACTAAAGAAGGACTTGTTTATACAGGATGTAATATTGAAAATGCTTCATATGGGTTAACGAATTGTGCCGAGCGTACAGCCTTTTTTAAAGCTGTTTCAGAAGGCCACAAGGAATTTAGTTATCTTGTCATAACAGGAGACACAGAAGGACCAATAGCGCCTTGTGGGGCATGTAGACAAGTAATGGCAGAGTTTTGTGAAAAAGATATGCCAGTATTATTAACAAATAAAAAAGGGGACCAATTTGAAACGACGATTGAACGTCTTTTACCTGGCGCCTTTACACCGGAGGATTTAGCATAATGAGTGAGTACAAATCGGGTTTTGTTGCCATCGTAGGCAGACCAAATGTAGGGAAATCGACCCTCTTAAATCGTGTAGTAGGTCAAAAAATTGCAATCATGAGTGATAAAGCACAGACGACTAGAAATAAAATTCAAGGAATTCATACAACGGATGAATCGCAAATTATTTTCATCGACACACCTGGTATCCACAAACCAAAACATCGGTTAGGTGACTTTATGGTAGACTCTGCTTTAAGTAGTCTTAGAGGCGTTGATGTAATTCTATTGATGGTAAATGCAGAAGAAAAACGTGGACCGGGTGACAATTTCATTATTGATAAATTAAAAGAAAATAAAACCCCAATATTTTTAATTATTAATAAAATTGACAAAATTCATCCAGAAAAATTATTGGAAATTATGAATGATTACCAAAGCCAATTAGAATTTGCAGAAATTATTCCAATCTCTGCAACTGAAGGAAATAATGTGGAAACACTCCTAAGTGAAATCACAAAACGTTTACCAGAAGGACCGCAATATTATCCTGAAGATCAAGTAACAGATCACCCTGAGTATTTTATTGTGTCTGAGTTGATTCGTGAAAAAGTACTAGAATTAACGCGAGAAGAGATTCCACATTCTGTTGCGGTAGTAGTAGAAAGCATGAAACGCAATGAGAATGATAAAGTACAAGTACAAGCTACTATTATCGTTGAACGTTCTTCGCAAAAAGGCATTATCATTGGTAAAGGTGGAAAAATGCTAAAAGATATTGGCATCAAGGCTAGAAAAGATATCGAAATTATGCTAGGCGATAAAATTTATCTAGAACTTTGGGTCAAAGTACAAAAAGATTGGCGCGACAAACAAAATTATTTAACTGACTATGGTTATAAAAAAGACGATTATTGATAGAAACTGGACCTTAAAAGAATTTTCTTTTAAGGTCTGCTTTTGTATAGATTGTAAGGGAGGCTAATGATGGGACCGCTTGAAGAGATTGAAGGGATAATCTTATCTGTTCGCAATCATCGTGAAAATGATCAACTAGTTAAAATCTTTACCAATCGGTTTGGCAAGCGAATGTTTTTTGTAAAAGGTACAAGAAAAGCAAATAGTAAAATAAAATCAGCCATTTTGCCTTTTACGAAAGCATCTTACATTGCAGATATTCGTGATTCAGGGTTGTGTTTTTTACGAGATGCCAAAGAAGTGACACATTTCAATGCGATGCAGACAGATATCTTTTTAAACGCCTATGCGACTTATGTATTAAATTTAGCGGATGCAGCCTTAGAAGATGGTGTCGTAGACCCTGTTTTATTTAATAAAGTGGAAATGACGTTAACGGATATTGATGAAGGCTATGATCCAGAAATTATGGTGAATATCTTTGAAGTCCAATTATTGCCTTACTTTGGTGTGGCCCCTGAACTGCGAGGTTGTACGGTTTGTGGTGAAATGGACGGAAATTTTGATTACTCTGATAGTTATGGCGGATTGTTATGTCAAAAGCATTGGAGTTTAGATGAGCATCGCTACCATGCAAGTCCAAGAGCCATCTATTTTTTACAAATTTTCTCAAGGATTTCATTGGACAAATTAGGAACAATTACCGTAAAAGAAGAGACAAAAAAAGAGTTGCGACATTTAATTGATATGATTTATGATGAATCAGTAGGTATTAAATTGAAAAGTAAGTCCTTTATTGATCAAATGTATACTTGGGGCGATATGCTCTTAAAGAAAGATAAAAATTCACTAAATTAAAAAACGTTAATCATTCATTAGAAAAATGGTTGACGTTTTTTTGTTTGTGATTGACTACTTTAAAGTCTTTTCCTCGTATAAACATTAAGTATAATTAATAAAGCGGTCACAAAAGCGTCATAAAGTAAGGTTAATTAAATTCTAGGTGTTTTTCAATATAGTAAAAAAACGACCGATTTGTTAAAATTTAAATAGTGCACAATAAATTTAATTGCGAATTTTTTGTACATATTTATTTTTTTAGGGGGAGAACAAGAATTATGACAAATTTTAAAAAGCGGTTAATCAAAGGAGTAGTAGCAAGTTCTTTTATTTTAGGGGTAGGATTTAGTTCAACAAGTGGCTTATTAAGCAACAATGAAGTTCAAGCCGCACCGAAAAATGTTCATACTATTACAAAACCAAACGGTGTGCAACGCATTGACCCAGGCTATACGCAAGTAGTTCATATAGGGAATGGACTTTCGCTAAGCGTTACAATGACAGATGAAGAAAACTTCACATGGGAATTGTTTTCAGATGAAGAACCAGAAACGGTTTTAGCTACAGGAGTAGCTCAATTAAATGTTGAGTTTACAATCACGTATCAAGATCCAGTGACGGGTGAAGAGGAAACAATTGTTGAAACACTTGTTGAAAATAAACCAGAAAAACCAGCTGAACCTGTTCAAAATATTACGGATTTCTCATTTATGTATAATGGCAAAGCGGTTTCAGAAAATAATTTTGCAACCTCATATGTCGGAGAAGCTTTTGATCCATTAAAAGGAATTACTTTTGTAGATGCTTCAGGTAAGGCTTTTGATGGAACTATTACAGCTGATGTTTCACAAGTGGATACCTCAAAAATTGGTGTTTACCCAGTTAAATATACCATCACTGAAAATGTTGCAGCAGATGAACAACGTGCTTCCGCTGAACCACAAGTGATGGAATTTCAATCAGCTGTTGCGATTATGAATGCATCGATGGTAGAAAAAATAGTGGAAGAAACAACCTTAACAATCAATAAAACAACTAATACAGAAGCAAACAAAGCAACTCATACGTCAAAAGATGGCTTGTTAAAATTTGAGGTTTGGTATATTTCAGAAACAAATTATGGATTAAGAGTCACTAATTTAGATTCTGGTGAGGTGGTAAAAGACGATATAATCTCTTCTACTATTTATAATTCTCTTATATTTACTGTTGAAATGCCTCTATTAAATGCTAAAGATGTTTATGTAATCAAGTTTAACTTCACAGAAGGCGGAACAGGTACTGAGGTGTTGAATGAAACGGTTTCAGCAAACGCGGCATCTGGAAATCAAACGCCTGCTAAATCAGCAGCATCTACAAAACCAACAAAATTAGCACAAACAAATGCAGGATTTGGATTTATGCCAACATTCAGCAGTATTGGTTTATTAGGTGGTTCACTTGCAGCTTTTGTTAGAAGCCGTAAAAAATAAGTACAATAAATTGAATATAAATGAGTGTCAGTCATCTGATACTCATTTTTGTTCGTTTTGGAGGTGAACAGTTCATTGGGGAATTCAAATGAAAATCAAGAAATAAAGTCAACCAAAAAAATTAATTTCATTTTGATTGATTATCAAGAACCACAAAAAAAAGAGCAAACAAATTATGAATTGATTGTACAACCAACAAATCCAAATAAAAGAAAAAAGACAAAGAATAAATGGTACTACATAAGTATTTTACTCCTTCTTTTAGCTCTGTTTATTACGTTTGGTAACCAAATCTATCAAAAGAGTGAAGCTCAAAAAACAAATGAACGGATTGAAAGGGTAAAACAAGCATTAATAAAAAAACAATATGAAAAAAAAGAAATCGCTGAGATAAAGAAAAAAAATACTCAATCTAAGGTTGAATTTACGTATCAACCTCAGGAAACTTTTTTAGACGATTCAGATGAAGAAGTTTATTTAGGTCAAGTTTCAATTCCTAAGGTTCACCTTCAGTTGCCAATTGTGAAGGGGGTCGGAGAAAAAAACCTTTATCGAGGAGCGGCTACTAATAAGGTTGGTCAACTAATGGGAAAGGGAAATTACCCAATGGCTGCTCATAAAGTTCCTGGAGACGACACATCTTTGTTTGGACCTTTATTTAATGTGAAAAATGGAGATTTGATTTATTTACAAGACAGTCAGTTTATTTATACGTATCGGGTGAACAACATAGAAATCGTGGCACCAGACAGAGTTGATATTTTAGATGATAGAGCCAATAAAACCATGATTACAATGTACACTTGTAGTACAGATGCTGGTGTAGAGCGCTTAGTTGTTCAAGGAGAATTTGAAAAAAAGACAGAACTTGCAAAAGCCTCCCAACAAGAACAAGCAGCTTTTACTGACAAGAGTTAAATTTTTAAAACAAAGGCAATAAAAGATTGACAAACAAGATTATTTTGCGCTATTATTAAGACAACTTAATACGAAGCGTTGAGAGAAAAAAGTAATGATTTATGGCTAGCATAGCGAGTCTGGGAGAGTGAGAGCCAGAACTAGAGGAAATTGTGAAAGGCATTCTTGAGCTTGTTCAATGAAGATGCTAGCGATTGTGCTAGAATTAGGGTGGAACCGCGATGTTAAATCGTCCCTATGTTAACAAAGAGTCTTGTTAACATAGGGACTTTTTGTTGTATTTTTTAAAGGAGATGGAAAATTCATTTGGAATAAAAAATATGAAGTAAGAAGAAAAGAAATTGTTTTTTTATGAACATCAACTATAATCCAACAAAAGGAGTTTATCATTTATGAGTAAAAAATTAACAATCCAAGAGATGATTTTGACATTGCAAAAATTTTGGTCTGAGCAAGGTTGTATGCTGATGCAATCGTACGATACTGAAAAAGGGGCAGGTACTATGAGTCCCTATACTTTTTTACGGGCTATTGGACCAGAACCATGGAATGCGGCTTATGTGGAGCCTTCAAGAAGACCTGCAGATGGACGTTATGGAGAAAATCCGAATCGTTTATTCCAACATCATCAATTTCAAGTTGTTATGAAGCCTTCTCCAGAAAATATTCAAGAATTGTATCTAGAAAGTTTGCAATTATTAGGGATTGATCCATTAGAACACGATATTCGTTTTGTTGAAGATAACTGGGAAAACCCATCAATGGGATGTGCTGGTTTAGGCTGGGAAGTTTGGTTAGACGGAATGGAAATCACACAATTCACTTATTTTCAACAAGTGGGCGGGTTAGAATGCAAACCTGTAACAAGTGAAATCACATATGGAATTGAACGTTTGGCTTCTTATATTCAAGAAGTCGATAGTGTGTATGATTTGGAATGGACGAACGGCGTAAAATATGGTGAAATTTTTATCGAACCTGAATACGAGCATTCTAAATATGCTTTTGAAACAAGCAATCAAGAATTATTGTTGCATTTATTCGATGCATACGAAAAAGAAGCACAAGTCCAAATTGAAAATGGCTTAGTGCATCCAGCCTATGATTATGTTTTAAAATGTAGTCATACCTTTAACCTTTTAGATGCACGTGGAGCAGTCTCTGTAACAGAACGTGCGGGTTACTTGGCTCGTATTCGTAAAATGGCGCGTGCTTTAGCTAAAGCCTTTGTAGCAGAGCGTGAAAAATTAGGGTTCCCATTACTTCAAAAAGAAACAACAAAGGAGGCTAATTAAGATGGCGAAAGATTTATTATTAGAAATTGGACTAGAAGAGATGCCTGCTCAATATGTGTCTCCAAGCAGTGAGCAATTAGCAAAACGAGTGGCTGATTTTTTAACTGAAAACAAATTAGAATTTACTGAAATAGAGCGTTTTTCAACACCTAGAAGATTAGCTGTAATTGTTAAAGATGTTGCAGATAAACAAAAAGACGTTAGTGAAGTTGTCAAAGGGCCTGCTAAAAAAATTGCTCTTGATAGTGAAGGCAATTGGAGCAAGGCTGCGATGGGATTTGTTAAAGGACAAGGGTTATCTGTGGAAGATATTACGTTTAAAGAACTTAATGGCGTTGAATATGTTCATGTAGATAAATTTACAGCAGGCAAACCAGCAAAAGAAATTTTGGCCGGAATAGAAAAAGTCATTACGTCTATGACGTTTCCTGTCAGTATGCACTGGGCAAATCATAGCTTTAAATACATTCGTCCGATTCACTGGATTACAGTGATGCTAGACAATGAAATTATTCCGTTTAAACTATTAGATATTGAAACAAGCAACACAAGCCGTGGTCATCGCTTTTTAGGAGATACAACGTCTTTTAATGGCGCAGCGGATTATGAAGAAAAATTAAAAGCGCAATTTGTTGTTGCAAATAGTTCAACTCGTAAAGAAATGATTATGAAACAAATTGAAGAGATTGCGAAAGAAAAACAATGGCAAGTTAGTTTAGACAAAGAATTGTTAGAAGAAGTAACCAATTTAGTTGAGTACCCAACGGCTTTTTCTGGGAACTTTGATGAAAAATATCTAGCCATTCCAGAAGAAGTGCTAGTGACTTCAATGAAAGAACATCAACGTTACTTTGAAGTGCGTGATTTAGCTGGGAATTTACTTCCTCACTTTATTTCAGTTCGCAATGGGAATAGTAGCCATATTGAGAATGTCGCTAAAGGCAATGAAAAAGTGTTAACTGCTCGTTTAGATGATGGCGCCTTTTTCTATGAGGAAGACCAACAAATGACGATCAAAGATGCCGTTGAACGATTGAAAACAGTGACATTCCACGAAAAAATCGGAACCATGTTTGAAAAAATGGAACGTGTAGGCTATTTTGCTGAAACAATTGGGAAAATTGTCGGACTTACCCAGCAAGAATTAACTGAGTTAAAAAGAGCTAGTGAAATTTATAAATTTGATTTAGTCACAAACATGGTGGGTGAATTTCCTGAGTTGCAAGGGATTATGGGTGAAAAATATGCGCTAATGCAAGGGGAAGAATCTGCAGTTGCGACAGCGATTAGAGAGCATTATTTACCAATTTCAAGTGAAGGTGAGTTGCCACAATCTAATGTGGGTGCAGTTCTTGCGATTGCGGATAAATTAGACAGCGTTATGAGTTTCTTTGCAGTAGGTATGATTCCAACTGGGTCAAATGATCCTTATGCATTAAGAAGACAAGCCTATGGCGTGGTGCGGATTGTTGAAAACAAAGGCTGGTATTTCCCAATTGAAACCATTCGTTCAGAAATGATTATAGCTGCTACTCAGCACAAAGAAGAATTAAGCAAACGATTAGCTGAAAGTGCTCCTGAGGTAATTGACTTTATTAAAGCTAGAATGCGTCAACATTTAATCGGACTAAATATACGACATGATGTGATTGAAGCAGTTTTAACTTCAAATCAAGAAGATTTAATTAAAATCACAGAAGCAGCTGCTGTTTTAGAAAAACATTTAGCAGAACCGACCTTTAAGCCGACGATTGAAGCGATGACTCGTGTGATGAATTTAGCGAAAAAAGGCAAAGAATTAGTTGCTCAAAAACAGTTGCAAATAGATTCAGCTTTATTTGAGACAGCATCAGAAGCTACTCTTTTCAAGGCTCTAGAAGAAGCAGAAAAAGCTTTTGAAAGTAGCAATATGGAGAACGATTACCAAACATTAGAATCATTGCGGACTAAAATTGAAGCATTCTTTGATGAAAATATGGTTATGGCAGATAATGAAGCAATTCGTAACAACCGTTTAATTTTATTAATGAATTTAGCTGATTTAGCGTTGTCATTTGCTAATGTAGATGAATTAATTGTAAAATAACCACAAAAAAAGTAACGCACTTGCGTTACTTTTTTTGTGGTTTGAGCAAGAAATAGTTAAGCCGTTTTTCGTATTTGAAAAAAGAGCAGAAGGGCAAAGAGTAAGCTGATTACGGACCAAATAACTAAATCTTTGTAGCTACCAGCTCCAATCATTCCTAATAATCCACCTAGTAGATAGAAAATCATGCTAAAAGTGAGCATGCCTTTTGCTCCTTTAGAAGCTAAAAGTATGACTCCTGCTGTCAATAAGATAAAAGACAGTAAAATACCTACCGAACCACCTGTTTCTCCATTGTCAGAAAGTGTATTCGCAAGTCCCGCCATTAAAGATTGAAGACCGACGATAATGCTAATCATAATAGATAAAATTCCAATTGTTTTTCTCATTGTTTCCCCTCACTTACTGTAATGTAAATTCTTTTTTTAAGACATCTTTTCCGATTCCAAATGATTGTTTGACTTCAACACTAACTGGGGTCGAAGTATCTTGTAATTTATAAGGAACTTTTACTACAATCGTAGCACCAGGTTGAATATCTGTTGATTGATCGTTGTAGCCGTCTTCAGTCATAACCGCACTTTCTAAAGCAATGCCATTTTGAAAGACTTTTGCTTGAGTTGCGATCATAAACATGGCATTTTTATCACTATTATTTATAAATTCATATTGGACAATGCCTACATCTGCTCCATTGTAATCTTGAGCTAGCGTAAAATCTTGAATAGCGACATGGTATTTTCCTAAATCCCCATTATCCGTTGGTGTTTTTGCTTCGTTCTTTTTAACTTGTTCCGTTGGTGCTTTTTCTTTTGTTTCTTTTTTTGTGTCGGTTGTAGATGAGGAGTCGCCACAAGCAACTGCCATTACCGAAACTCCTGCTACCATTAAACCAATAAGTACCTTTTTATTTTTTTTCATTTCAATCGTCTCCTTTGTGAGTTAGTCCGTCTGACAAGAACTATTATGCAAAAAAATAAAACGAAAGTCTTATGCAAAAAGCATAGGCCATCGTTTTAGTTGTTTTGAGTTTTTGATTCTAAATATTCATGTGAGTACAAAGGAGTTGCAATTGATGTAAAAGCACTGTACATAAGTATCCAAATCACAATAGCAAGTAAAAATCCAGGTAGTTTACGATAGAGTTTTTTAGTCGCTAAAAATGGAATTTGATTTTGGATGTCCATAAAATTAGTTGCGATGATTGTGGGCAATACGAACAAAATGGTTGTATCAAAAGTTGCGAGCACTTTATCAAAAAAGGTTCCTGCTGACCAAGAAGTGACGATGGCTAAAAATAAAATAAGGTACCAAATTGTTGCAATGATTTTTTTCCAGTAGTAACCCGTTCTAAATCCAGGTACAACACTTAAAAATTTAGTTGAAAAAGAAGAAGTAGTCGCTCTTTTTGTTATAGCCAAGTCAGCAGACCGTTTTGTTAAGGAAGGATGTCTTTGTACAATTTTAGTTGACTCGTTTAAGTGATTTAATTGAGTTACAATGGCAGTATGCATCTCGGCTGCTGTTTGATAACGGTTTAGGGGATCTATTTTGGTCGCTTTAACAACCAGTTCTTTTAAAAATGGATTGGTTGTCAGGTGTTCCTTTGGAAAAGAATTTGTGCTGCAGACATTTAACACAATGCCGAGTGAATAAAGGTCGCTTCGCTCATCTGTTTCTGCAAAGCCATATTGTTCAGGTGAAGCGAACCCGATAGTTCCTAGATGAATGGTGTCATTTTCTTTGGAGCCATCATAAAAACGGATGGCATCAAAATCTACTAATTTCACAATTCCATCATTGGTAACCATAATATTAGAGGGTTTGATGTCACGATGAATAATATTTTTCTCATGCAAAACCATTAATGCTTCAGTAACAGCTTTCCCTAACTCTAAAATTAATTGAGTATCTGTTAACTGATTTTGTAGCAGCAATTCATTTCCATTTTTTCCATGAATGTATTCTTCGTAAAGCCATAATTCTTGGTCATTTTTGACAATTTCTAAAATTTTAGGTAAGTGAGGATGGTTGATTTCTTTCAATCGTTCTAAATTCGTGTAAAGACTAACATCGTATCTTTTTTTTACTAAAAATTCTTTAGTACTAGTATTCCGTACTAAAATCGGACTATTTTCTTTATGTGTTAAGGGTTCTAATTCTTTATAGTGAAGCGCGGAAGGTTCTTCATTTTGCATCATTAATGTCGGCTCCTTTAGATTCAGTCAGTCTCAATTCTATTATAGCAAAAAATAATTGAATAAAAAGTCCTGTTTGCGATTTAAGTATTGTATACTATAATAGAAGGCTATAAAATTTGTGGAGTGATTGATTTGTTGGAAAAAGACACGAATCAGCTGATTCATTCGTTAAAAAAAGCAGCTGATTTTAAAGTTGTAAGAAATGAACAACAGGACTATTTAATTGCAGAAGACATCAAAATACATTTAACAGAACTTTTGATTTTAAAAAATAAAAGCAAAGCTGATGTACTAAGAAGAGCTGAAATTACGGAAGCAACAGGGTATCAATATTTTGATGGCAAACGAAAACCTTCCCGTGAGAAAATGATTGCTTTAGCAATTGGATTGGAACTTACATTGGAAGAAACAGATTTACTGATGAAAAAAACAAGCTATGCTAAACTTTACCCTAAACATCAGTGGGATGCAGTGATTATTTATGGAATGACCCATCAATTGTCCATTCAACAACTGGATGAGTTGCTTTTTGAGGAAAAATTAAATACATTTTTATAAATAAGTTTACATAATAAAAAACCTGTAAACTAGTACCTCTTGGAAATAAAGATAATTTATTTTTTTGATAAGTTTTTTATTATGTATACAGATGATTTTAGTCATTAAAAACGGGGATTTTTAAATTGAAAATTAAATTTTAAACGTTGTTATAAAGGCTTTTTTATGCTACAATTAATTTCTTGTAGTAATATTTAATGAGAATAAAAATAAGTCCTTTTAGTTAGTTATTTAATCGAAATAATAAGAGGGATTTTTGACATTATATTTTTATCATGTAAAAGAGGTGAACTCCATGGCGATGATGATTCCTGATGAAGTAGTCAATCGAGTGAGGCAAGAAACAAATATTGTGGATGTTGTGAGTCAATACGTCCAATTAAAAAAAAGTGGCAAAAATTTATTTGGTTTCTGTCCATTCCATGATGAGAAGACCCCTTCTTTTTCGGTTGCAGAAGAAAAGCAAATTTTCCATTGTTTTAGTTGTGGCAGAGGTGGAAATGTTTTTACTTTTTTGATGGAAGTTGATGGATTATCATTTCCAGAAGCGGTATTTAAAACAGCTGAATTAAGTCATGTTAAGTTAGATGAACGTTTAACAACTAGTAATTTTGGCGAACAAAAAACCGATTCAAAAAAAGAAAAATTAATTAAGGCTCATGTTGAAACGGCCGAACTTTTTCATCATGTCTTACTAAATACTAAAGTCGGCGAAGAAGCGTTGCAATATTTGTTAGACCGTGGTTTAACTAGAGAGTTAATAGAAACCTTTAACATTGGTTTTGCTCCTGCTGAAAGAACCATGTTGTACCAGTATTTAACAGGCAAAGAATACGATAAGACTTTGTTAAGTGAAACAGGCTTATTTGTCGAACGAGATAGCGGAGAATTATTAGATCGTTTTTACAATCGGATTATGTTTCCTATTCGAAATCAGCAAGGGAAAACAATTGCGTTTTCTGGTCGAATTTTTAAAGTAGAGCCCACAGAAGGTAAAGCAGCACCAAAATATTTAAATAGTCCAGAAACCTATTTATTTAATAAACGAAATGTACTTTTTAACTATGATTTAGCACGGGCAAATATTCGACGTGAAAAAGAAGTGATATTATTTGAAGGCTTTATGGATGTGATTGCTTCCTGGGATGCAGGTGTTAAAAACGGCGTGGCTTCGATGGGGACGAGTTTGACTAATGAACAAATTCATATGTTGGATCGAGTGACGGATCATGTATTGATTGCTTACGATGGCGATAATGCAGGAATTGAAGCGACTAAGAGAGCCGTTGATTTATTAACAGAGGAGACTCATTTTGATTTAGATGTTCTGAGTTTGAATGAAGGCCTTGATCCAGATGAATTTATTCATAAATATGGTGCAGCATCCTATAAAGAAATGCTGGCTCATGGGCGAGATACCGTGTTTGCTTTTAAAATGCGTTATTACCGAAAAGGGATTAATTTGCAAAATGAAAGCGAACGGTTAGCCTATATTGAAGTGGTTTTAAATGAACTGCTTACGATAACGTCAGCTGTTGAACGAGAGGTTTATTTAAAACAATTATCAGCAGAATTTGATATTTCATTAGATTCATTAAATACCCAATACCATCAACTATACGAGCAAAAAAGAACGAAGAAAAAGGTAGATAAAAAAGAATATTATCCAGAACCACCAATGGAAATGCCCACGAATTATCAAGAAGAATATCCAGAACCGCATTTACAGATTCAACTGCACACTCAAAAACGTAAATTAAACGTGGTTGAAGTAGCTGAACGAAACTTGTTGAATCGTTTATTTCATCATGAGGAAGCTTGGATTCGAGTTCAGGCTCAAAAAACTACGTTTAATTTTGTGCATGAAGATTATGAAATGTTGTTTATTTTATTTGAGAATTTTAAAGAAACAGTTGATCAAGAGGACACAATTGAAGCCTTTATTGATTTTGTAAAGGAGCCTCATTTGAAAAATCTTTTAGTTGAAATTGAATTAATGGAATTGAGTGAAGACGTTTCGACAGGTGAGATTGAAGATTACCTTGATATGATTGGACGTAAATCTTCCTTACAAGAACAAATAGCAACTAAAAATGCTAAACTGATTGAAGTTAGTCGAATGGGCGATACGGATACAGCAAGGCAGTTATTAATGGAAATAACCAATCTGTCTCGGTTATTAAAACAGTAAAATTAAGTAATCATGTTGGATTTTAATTAGGAGGCTTTCGATGGCTAATGAAGAAGGAACAAAAAAACAAGAACTAAAAAAAGAAATCAAACTTTTAATCAAAGAAAATAAATTAAAAGGTACAATTCATTATGATGAACTTGCAAAACAAATTGCATTGCCTTATAAATTAACAGTCACTCAAATCGACGACTTAATTATGGAAGTTGAAGATGGTGGCGTGAGTGTTGTTGGAGACGATGGCGGACCAACAGATCGACAATTGTTAGTCAGAGAAAAAAATAAAAAAGATGCTGAAATAAAAGATGATTTAATGGCGCCTCCAGGAGTACAAATCAATGATCCTGTTCGGATGTATTTAAAAGAAATTGGTCGCGTGAAGTTGCTTAGCGGGCAAGAAGAAGTTGATTTGGCTATCTTAATAGAAGCAGGAGACCAAGAAGCAAAACAACGCCTAGCAGAAGCTAACTTACGTCTAGTAGTTAGCATTGCTAAGCGCTACGTTGGAAGAGGCATGCAGTTCTTAGATTTAATCCAAGAAGGAAATATGGGATTAATGAAAGCTGTTGAAAAGTTTGACTATCAAAAAGGGTTTAAATTTTCAACATATGCTACTTGGTGGATTCGCCAAGCCATTACACGAGCGATTGCAGATCAAGCAAGAACGATTCGTATTCCTGTTCATATGGTGGAGACCATCAATAAGTTAGTTCGGATTCAACGTCAATTGCATCAAGATTTAGGCCGCGAACCAACGCCAGAAGAGATTGGTGCGGAACTAGATTTGCCAACAGACAAAGTACGTGAAATTTTAAAAATCGCTCAAGAGCCAGTTTCGCTAGAAACGCCTATTGGTGCAGAGGACGATTCGCATCTAGGTGATTTCATCGAAGATCAAGATGCCACTAGTCCAGCAGCACATACTGATTTTGAACATCTTAAAGCGCAACTTGAAGATGTATTAGACACATTAACAGATCGTGAAGAAAATGTTCTCAGATTGCGTTTTGGACTTGATGATGGACGTACAAGAACACTAGAAGAAGTAGGGAAAGTGTTTGGTGTAACAAGAGAACGAATTCGTCAAATTGAAGCAAAAGCCTTACGCAAATTACGTCATCCAAGTCGTTCAAAACAATTAAAAGACTTTTTAGAATAAACATACGAAAACTATCTAAGACAATTTAGATAGTTTTTTTTTACCTTGTGAGTTGCATTTTTGTGTAATCTTTAAGATACTAGAGAAGAGCGAATGAAGGAGGAATAAAGATGAAAAAGATAAAAAGAGTCGTATTCTTAGCAATGGCTGTCCTAGTGCTAGCAGGATGTACACAAGTAGCAAAAGAATCATCAAAAACAGAGTCTTCAAAAAAAGAAACAAAAAATGAGTCAATTGTTTATACCGCAATTGTTAAAGAAGATGGTGTTGCTGAAAGAGGAGGGATTTTGGTAAAAGACATAACGCCTGTAGATTCAAAAAATACAACACCTCCAGTTTTAACTAATGATGTGATTCTAATTACAGATGGAACGAATTTATTGAATGCAAAAACAAAAGAAAAAGTCGATATGATCGATGTTAAAACCGGAATGACAGTGAAAGTAACCTTAGCCAAAGAACCCATTTCAACGATGTCATTACCTCCTCAAATTCCAGGAAAAGATGTTTACGAAATAGCCGTAGTTGAGTAAAAATTAAAATTACATTGAAAAGGTGGGGGAAAGAATGACACACTGTTTAGTAACGTTAAGCAACAATGAGCAAGTAACACTCATGATGTCTGAAAAAGAATTTTTTGAAAAAGTTTCAAATGGAGATGGCACACTTCATAGTCGATTAATCCGGTTCTATAATAAAGAAGCTCAGATTATTTATTTAAATCCAAGTCAGATTGTAAAGATTGCGTTTACCTCTAAAGAAGATACAAGTGCATTTAAAATTGATTTATCAAATTCATAAGAGGTGGGAAATAAGATGAATGAAAAAGATCAGCGATGTTTTGTTTGTCAAAAAAAATATGCTTCAAATGAAGGGACGCAAATCAGAAATATTGAAGAAAAACTGAGACAATTTATTTTAAAAGAGCATCCAACATTAAAAGAAAAAGATTTTATTTGTTATCACGATTTAGTAGAATATCGATTAAGTTCAATAGAAAAAATGATTCAAAATGATTCTAAGGAAATGGATTTGTTGAATGCAAAAGTAGTCAAAAGTATTAAAGAAGGCCAAACAGTTTCAGAAAATATCAATCAGCAACTAAGTAGTAAATTAACCTTAGGACAGAAAGTAGCAGATTCGATTGCAAGATTTGGTGGTAGCTGGATATTTATTTTTTCTTTTATTGGCGTTTTAGTTATTTGGATTATTGTTAATTCAATTGCGCTATTTAAACCTACTTTTGATCCATACCCGTTTATTTTGTTAAATTTAGTGTTGTCTTGTTTAGCCGCAATTCAAGCACCAGTCATTATGATGAGCCAAAATCGACAAGAATCCCGCGACCGTGCGCAATCAAACAGTGATTATCAAGTCAATTTAAAATCTGAAATAGAAATCAGATTGTTGCATGAGAAAATGGATTATATGCTAAATGAACAATGGCAACATCTCCTTGAAATTCAAACGGTACAAGTAGATCTTTTAAATGAATTGCATGATCGAATTGATGAACTTGAAAAAATTAAATCTTAAAATCCTAATCTGCGATGGGTTAGGTTTTTTTTTTACCTTAAAAAAAGAAAAAATAAGAATAGAAGTAACGTTTATTATTTAAAAATTTATGGTATAATAAAGAAGGTATAATTTATAGAGATCATTAAAATAACTGTTAATTTATTATCTTCATAAGTTGAAAAAAGTACATAAGATTATGTAAGGTCTATAGATTCACAGTTTGTTTAAGGGAGTGGACCGTCACTATGTCAGATTTCTCAGTGGATAAAATAACAATATTAGAAAAAGAAAATCGTAAAGTAAGACAGCAATTAAAAATTCTGAATGAAAGATATAAAGCATTAAAACTAAAAAATGCTCAAATGGAAGAAGAGAGTTATAAAGAAAAAGCATTACCATCACATTATCAAACCATTGAACAGGATTATTTTCAACTGCAGGAACGTGCTCAACAATTAATTCATGAAAACCGTCAATTAAAAGAACAAAATCCAAATCTTAGAGATACTAGTACCCTTGAGTTAGAAAAAAAACTTAAATTAAGTCAAAAAAAGATTCAAGAACTAGAAAAACAAAATCAAAAAATGCACGTAGACTTAAGAAATTCAAAAACAGAAATTGCGGAAGTTTTGATTGATGCCAGACGAAGAGTAAGGCAAAATAGCGAGGATGTAGCTGTAAATCATACCCAATTGGAAGAACGTTTAAAAAAAGAACTATCAGATTTAAGACACGGGCTACAAATTTCAAAACAACAGATAGATTCTTTAGTAAACCAGCTGAGTGTTGCAATTGATTCAACGGTAAATTAAAAAAACATAAAGTACTAGGGGGAAGTAAAATGAAAAGTAGAAAGACAAGAATTTTAAAAGAAAAAAAAGCACAACAATTAAAAATCATCAAAAAAAGTTCAGGATTATTGAATACATCGATTGTTGTCGCATCCCTTGCGCTACCAAGTTTCTCGGTTTTAGCAAGTGCGGAAGAAAATGCATCTGCTAGTCAACGAGCGATTGAAGAAATGCTAGATCAACCAAACACATCTAAATCAGCTTCATCTGAAGACGTTAGCGTTAGCACTACAGATAGCGAACAACTGGTAGAACCAACGGAACCAGTGGCACCACCAGTTGAAGAACAACCAACGGAAAAACCCCAACCAGAGCCGGAGCCTGTATTGCCACCAGTTGAAGTAGCACCTCCTGTTGTAGAAACACCGGCACCTGCTCCAAAAACTGAAGTTGAAACAACTCGCCCATTTACGAAAGAAGAAGTTATCAACCAAAATATTGTAGAAGTTCAAGTACCTGAAGCGAATCGCGAAAAAGCGGAAAAAATTATGTTTGTAAAAAATCAATCCACTCAAGAATTTATTGATAAAATTTCAGAATCAGCTTCAGAAATTGGCGCCGAACAAGATTTATATGCTTCTGTAATGATTGCACAGGCTATTTTGGAAAGTGGGTCAGGAAACAGTTCTCTTTCTAGCGAACCAAACTATAACTTATTTGGAATAAAAGGTACATTTGAATCGGATTCAGTTGCAATGTTAACGTTAGAAGATGATGGTTCTGGGAATTATTATCAAATTACCGGTCAATTCAGAAAATACCCTTCATATAAAGAATCATTAGAAGATTACGCAAAACTTCTAAAGGGAGGCACTTCTTTCAACGAAACTTTTTATGCAGGAACTTGGAAATCAAAGACAACCTCTTTTCATGAGGCTACTCAATTTTTAACAGGAAAATACGCAACAGATACACGTTATGCAGAAAAATTGGATCAATTGATTGAAACCTATGATTTAACTCAATACGATGATGGTGTTGTTAAAAAGTCAACTGAAAAAGAAGTTGATGTGATGCATACTATTGCTAAAGGGGACACGTTATGGGATTTAGCCAATACGTATGACGTTACAGTTGCTGAATTAATGGAATGGAACGAACTAACATCGGATATTATATTTGTTAATCAAGAACTAATTGCTAAAAAAGGAATGGCGACCGAAGTAGTGGTTGAACCAACTGGAAATACTCTAAATGGCGATAGTACTAACGTAGCCACAGATGAACAACCCTCAAAGTTTCAACAAATTCAACAGGGGTCACTTGCTTTTGATGAAGCAGCCTCGTCGGTAAGTATTGCTCAAAGTAGCAAAGCAACTACAACCATTCATTATCAAGTAGCGGAAGGAGATTCTCTTCATAGTATTGCTTTAAAACATCATGTTTCACCCATTGAAATCAAAAAATGGAATGGTATGAAACAAAACTTATTATATATCGGTCAACAATTAACGATTCAAAGTGTTTAATTTTTAATACCAAAAGACAAAGAGTGCTCCTTCTTTGTCTTTTTTTTGTGTTCCTCGTGTGATAGGGGGATGAAGATAAAAAGCCAAGGTTCTAATGATTATAAGTAGAACGTTTAAAATAGCACTATTGCCACTGAAAAGTTCAACCTTAAAAAAAGCGAAGAAAACATTAAATTCAATGACTAGAATCGACATACCTATAATGGACGAGATCCTTAAAGCCGAATCAAAAGAAAGAGTAAATCAAGCCAACTTTAAAGAAACTTCTCTTTTAAACTAGAAGAAAAATAAATGGATTTGTTGTATAATAGAAAAGAAGTCTGAAAGGAATGATAGCGAATTTATGGATGAAAAACAATTATCGATGCGGTTAGCAAAAGCAGCTGCATATGTACCTAAAAAAGCGAGATTAGCAGATATTGGTTCAGATCATGCCTATTTACCTTGTGCATTGACTTTAAATCATCAAATTGATTTTGCAATTGCTGGGGAAGTTGTAATAGGACCGTTTCAAACAGCCAAAGAACAAGTAGAACGATTAAAATTAACGAATACAATTGATGTACGGTTAGGGAATGGTCTAGACGTATTGACTTTAGAAGATAAGATTACCGCCATTACTATTTGTGGAATGGGAGGTTCATTAATTGCTTCTATATTGGAAAATGGTATTCAAAAAAAGCAACTTTCAGGAAAAGAGCGCTTAATTTTACAACCAAATATTGGGGAATATACGTTACGAAACTGGTTGATGAATCATAGTTATCAAATTATTGCAGAAGAGTTAATTGAAGAAGATCAAAAAAAATATGAAATTATTATTGCTGAAAAAAGCGAACAAGTACAAACTTATACCGATCAAGAGTTAAAATATGGTGTCTTTTTAAAAAACACGCCTTCCACTATTTTTATTGACAAATGGCAAAGTGAGTTAGAAAAAAAACAAACTATATTAGCAAGTTTAAAAAAATCATCCACAGACCAAAGTGAAAAAATTCAGCGAGTCGAAAGAGAAATGAAGGAAATTGAGGAGTTGATCCAATGAGTATAGTGACGGGGAAAGAATTTATAGCAAAATTTGAAGAATTTGCACCTGTGGAATTAGCGGAAGCAGGAGATCCAGTAGGCTTGCAGATCGGAACGTTAGACAAGCCAATCAAAAAAATACTGGTGACATTAGATATCCGCCCGGAAGTCGTTGAAGAAGCCATTTCCCAAGGGGTTGATTTGATTTTTGCTCATCATCCAATTATGTTTAGACCAGCGAAAAATTTAATCACTGATAATCCTCAAAATAAAATGTATGCTGATTTATTAAAACACGACATTGCAGTCTATGGCGCCCATACTAACCTAGACGTTGCAACGAATGGATTAAATGATTGGCTAGGACAAGCCATTGGGATAGAAAATACAGAAATTATGCATATTACCAATCAAACAGGGTATAAAAAATTAGCTGTTTACGTTCCTAAGTCAGATGAAGAACGCGTTCGAGTGGCGTTAACCGAAGCAGGAGCAGGTAAAATTGGTCCGAATTACGAAAATTGTAGTTACACACTTGAAGGAACTGGAAGATTTACACCCATTAACGGTGCAATGCCAACAATTGGAACATTAAATCAAACAGAAGAAGTTGAAGAAGCTCGTATTGAAGTGATTTTTCCTGAACATAAAACAGCTAAAATTGAACGTGCTTTATTTGAAAGCCATCCATATGAAGAGCCTGGATATGATTTATATACCATTGAGAATTTTGTCGATGCTTATGGATTAGGAAGAGTTGGAGATTTACCAGAACCGATTTCAGTGAATGATTTTTCAGAAAAAATAAAAACTATTTTTCAACTAGAGGGGTTGCGACTTGTTACAACAGATCCTTCAAAAATGATTCAACGGGTGGCTATTTGTGGAGGAGATGCTGGCAAGTACTATCCAAGTGCTTTAAAAAAACAAGCGGATGTCTATATTACGGGGGATGTGTATTACCATACAGCTCATGATATGTTAGCAGACGGCTTGACAGTGATTGACCCCGGGCATCATATCGAAAGCATTTGTAAAGAAGGATTAGCTGATCTATTTACTCAATGGAAAGCTAGCGAATCCTGGGAAATTGAGATTATTCAGTCCGACTTAAATACTGATCCGTACCGTTTTAAATAAACCAAATTTGAGAGGAAGTTTTCTTATGTATCAAAATTTAGTGCCACGTTTTATAAGCTATGTTCAAACCGAAACTCGTTCAGATGAAACCAGTACAACTGTTCCTTCAACGCAAACACAAGTAGCGTTTGCAAAAGTTTTAGTAAAGGAACTACAAGATATTGGCATGAGTGATGTTGCTTATAATGACCAAAATGGTTTTGTAACAGCGACACTGCCAAGTAATATCGAAAAAGAAGTTCCAACCATTGGGTTTATTGCGCATATGGATACAGCAGATTTTAATGCTGAAAATGTTTCGCCACAATTTCATGAAAATTACGATGGCTCAGAGATTAAGTTAAATGAGGCTGAAAATATTGTTCTTTCGCCAATTGATTTTCCTAATTTAAAAAATTATCTTGGTCAAACTTTAATTACAACAGATGGAACAACCCTATTAGGTGCTGATGATAAAGCAGGTATTGCTGAAATTATGACAGCAATGGAAATTTTAATGAAGGATTCCTCCATTCCTCACGGCACAATTCGCGTAGCTTTTGGACCAGATGAAGAGATTGGTGTTGGAGCAGATCGTTTTGATGTTGCAGGCTTTCATGCAGATTTTGCATATACGATGGATGGCGGTCCTGTGGGTGAATTGGAATATGAAAGTTTTAATGCAGCACAAGCAATCGTGACGATTCAAGGGAAAAATGTACATCCGGGAACAGCCAAAAATACCATGGTTAATGCGTTGAAAATTGCGTTAGCATTCGATGCTGCTTTGCCACAAAATGAAGTACCTGAGGAAACGGATGGAAGTGAAGGGTTCTATCATTTATATGATTTAAGTGGAGAAGTAGAAGAAGCTAAAATGGTTTATATTATTCGTGACCACGATCATGATAAATTTATAGCACGTAAAGAAATGATTCAAGGAATAGCAACGAAACTTAATGAAAAATATCAAACAGAACGCGTAACAGTTGAATTAAAAGATCAATATTATAACATGAAAGATATTATTGAAAAAGATTTATCAATTGTTACTTTAGCGAAAACAGCCATGGAAAATCTTTCTATTAAACCTATTATTGAACCAATTCGTGGTGGAACAGATGGATCAAAATTATCCTTTATGGGTCTGCCAACACCAAATATTTTTGCAGGTGGCGAAAATTTCCACGGTCGATATGAATTTGTTGCGGTTGAAAGCATGGAGAAAGCGACAAATGTAATTGTTGAAATCGCTAAGTTAAATGCCCAATGATGATGGAAGATCGTTTAATCGCACTTCTCTATTTTGGATCGGTCAATGCAATTTTATTTGTTTTAATGGGCATTGATAAATACCGTGCAAAGAAAAAAATGTGGCGTATACCTGAAAAAACATTGCTTTCATTTGGTATTTTAGGCGGCGGTTTAGGTGGTATTTTAGGAATGGTTCTCTTCCATCATAAAATCCGAGTGACAAAATTTAAAGTTATTTATTTATTAGGGTTAGTCCTAATGTTAGGCATGCTTTATTTTTTATTTGACCGTCTTACTTTTAGATAAGGGCTTGTGATTGAGTTTAAGGATGTGTTTTTTTGGAGAATTATGTCGTTTTATTACGAGGAATCAATGTCGGGAAAGCTCATCAGCTTAAAATGAGCGATTTGAAAGAAGCACTTGAAACATTGGGTTTCAAATCTGTCAAAACAGTATTGCGCAGCGGAAATGTTGTGATGCAAGGAGAACTGCAAGAAGTTAAGGGGATTGCCAAAAAAATTGAAGAAAAATTAGCAACGATTGTTGATTTTCCTATTCCAGTGATGGTAGTAGAAGCACAAACTTTTATTCGGAATTTAGAAAAGTGTTCTTTTGATACGTTTGAACTAAAAGCTCATGAAGAAATACTTATGGTGTATCGGAAATCACCATTTTCAATAGACGAACTGCCCAATTTTCAATCGCCTAATGAACAGTGGGAAATAATCGGAAATTGTTTATTTATTCAAATTTATGGCAATCAATTAACGTCTCCGTTGTTAAAGAAATTAACGCCATACTTAAACAAAGAGCAGGCTACTACGAGAAACTGGCGAACAGCGACAAAATTAAGAACGTTACTTGATGAATGGACAAAATAAAACGTGATTTGGGATAAAAGGAGAAGAGGTAAGTTGCTTCCTTTTATCCTCTTTTTTAGAAAAGACATTTTTAAAGAAAGGATGTGATGATTGCGATGCGTTTACAGTTTGTGTTAGGAAGAGGCAATACAGCAAAACAAAGCTATTTACTAGACGAGATTGGTGAAACGTTAACAGCAGATCCCACAGCCAAGCTACTTTATTTGATTCCAGAGCATATGTCTTTTCAAACAGAAATGTCTGTACTTGAAGGATTAGGTAAAATGCCTGCTTTTCAAGATCAAAAATTAATCGGGATGATGAATTTACAAGTCTTTAGCTTTAGACGTTTAGCTTGGTATTTTTTACAAGATTCATCCCTTTACCACAAGCCTCAATTGACGAATACAGGATTAACGATGCTTGTCCGAAAGTTACTGTTACAATATGAAAATGAGTTAACCATTTATCGTGGAGAAGTCAAAAAAAGTGGTTTTGTAGAAAAATTAACGGAATTATTTTTGGAATTACGAAGTGGGAAAATTACGGAATCTGATTTACAAGAGTTATTAAAACAGCCAGGAAATTCACCAAAAGAAGCAGATTTAAAATTAAAATTGCAGGATATTGTGTTACTGTATCATGCTTTTGAGAATGCACTATTAGGTAAATACTTGGAAAAAGAAGATATTTTAACGGCTTTAGCAACTAAAATTGAAACGGTTGATTTATCAAATACATCCATTTATATTGACGGGTACACAAGGTTTAATGCTCAAGAGCAAGCATTAATAGTAGCTTTAATGAAAGCTTCTAAAAAAGTGACCATCGCTTTGACTTTAGATAAAGGCTATCCAACTGAAAAACCGTCTATGTTTGAACTTTTTCAAGCAACGGGAGAAACTTACTATCAACTTTATCAAGCTGCCAGAGGACATGGGATTCAAGTGGAACACGATAAGATTTTAAAAGAGTCAGATGCCCGCTACAGTGAAGAAATCAATCAATTAGAAGATTTTTGGATTGAAACAAGTAAACTCTTACCGATAGATTACCGAAAAAAACAAGAACGAATTCCGATGGCTAATTGTGTGGAGGTTTGGCAAGCGAGCAACAAGCAAGTTGAAGTGACACATATTGCTAAAGAAATCCGTCGTTTGATTGCTTCAAAAGAATATCGTTATCAGGATATATTAGTATTGGCAAGAGATATGAGTGAATACCAATCTATTTTGGAACCTATTTTTAAAGAAAATGAATTAGAAGTATTTACAGATGATGCGGCGGTGATGAGTCATCACCCTTTAGCTGAATTTTTAGTAGCGATGCTAGCAATTAAGAAAAACAATTGGCGTTACCAAGACGTGATGCGCTTACTTCGAACTGAACTATTGTTGCCATTTCAACAAGTAGAAGAATCAGTGGACCGTACAACTAGGGTATTGATGAAACAAAACCACATAAACAACTTTCGAAATAAGATTGATATTACTGAAAATGTGGTTTTAATGTATGGTTACGAAGGTTTTTATTGGACGCAAAAAAAACCATGGCATTATAGTCGCTTTGTACAAGAAGAAACAGCAGGACAAACGACGGAAGATCAACGGATTGAAGGCATTGCCAATGAAGTTAGAGATTTTTTACAAAAAACCTTATTGCCGTTTTTTAAAAAATTGGATCAAGCAACAAATGGCTTAAGCTTTGCTAAAGAGCTTTATGAATTTTTAGAAAAAAGTGGCGTTAGCCAACAGCTTTCTTTTTGGCGTGACCAAGAAATTGAAAAAAATAATTTAGAAGTAGCCAAACAGCATGAGCAAACATGGGATGTTTTACTACAATTATTAGATGAATACGTTGAAATTTTAGGTACTGAATCTGTCGATTTAGATGCCTTTAATGACATTTTAATTGCTGGATTTGAGGGAGCAAGTTACCATCTAGTCCCCCCTACAATTGACCAAATCATGTTCTCTTCTTTTGATACAACCAGAAGAAATGCAACCAAAATCACCTTTATTTTAGGAATGACGGATAAGAATTTACCAGCAAAAATTGAGAATAAAAGTGTTTTAACGCAAGAAGATCGCACTTATTTTTCTGAATTTTTACCAGAAGATAAATTTTTAGCGCCATCGGTTGAGTCTTTAACAGCAACAGAACCGCTGCAAGCTTATCTTGCCTTTCTTTCATCAACAGAGCGCTTGATTTTTTCTTATTCAAAAAATGACGATTCAAAACAGAGTGCGCAACTGTCTTCTTATATTCAACGAATTGTCACAGGCTTAGACATTCCTATTCAAACGAAAGTAGAAGATAGTACAACTGTTTTAGAAGAGCAAGAAGAAGCCTTAACGTTTATTGGTTCAAAAAGAAGTACCTTAAGTCAGTTGTTAGTTGTTTTAAGAAAATCTCAAGAAGATAATAGTCCTTTAAATCATTTTTGGTATGGCATCTATCACTATTTAATGGGCTCTGAAGGAATGAAAGAGCTAACCAAACAGGTGTTAAAAAGTTTAACGTATAAAAATGTTCCTAAACCGTTAAAGCCAGAAATTGTCTCGGAGTTATACGGAAAAGAGCTCTATACATCTGTTTCACGAATGGAAAATTTTTATTCTTGTCACTATAAACATTTTGTCACGTATGGATTAGGTTTAAAAGAGCGTGAAGTTTTTGGACTCTCGCCAGCAGGAACTGGGGAATTTTTCCATGATGCGTTAGACCAACTTTTTAAATCCCTTCATAGTCAAAACCTATTGTTAAGTGAATTAACAGAAGAAACTCTAAGTAAAGTTACCGATGATGTGTTGCAAGTGATTTATGGAAAACCAAAATTTTCGATTTTAACTGTTTCTAACCGAATGAATTACATTCGATACCAACTCAGCCAAACGATTCAACGGGTGGCTTGGGCGTTATCCAATCAAAGTCGGAAGACCGGTATGTCTACAATTGAAACGGAAGTTTTATTTGGTCAGATTGCCAGTCAAAAAGGAATTGAAGGATTAGAAATACCACTAAAAAATGATGGGAAACTTCATGTACGTGGGAAAATTGACCGAGTTGATGGTATGGAAGTTGATGGCAATCATTATTTAAGCGTTGTTGATTATAAATCAAGTGCCCATACATTTGATTACCGTGATGCGTATTATGGTTTAGCAATGCAAATGATTACTTATTTAGATACTGCATTAATGAATGCAGCAAGTTTAGTCGGTCACGAAGCAAAACCAGCAGGAGCGTTTTATTTACATGTAAAAAATCCATTTATTACTGACGAGGATGCCATTGATGAGGAACACTACCAAGACGCTCTTTTAAAAAACTTTAAGTTAGATGGCATTTTATTAGAAGACGATCCCATGTTGCGAAAATTAGATCAGTCATTAGAGCCAACGAATAGTTCTCTGGTCTATCCTTACCGAGAATTAAAGGATGAAACTTTAAAATCAGCTAAATTTGTAACAAACGATGAGATGGCAGCTTTAAGAAATCATAACAAACGTTTGTTTAAAAAAGCAGGAGATAAAATGATTAGTGGGGACACCGATTTAAATCCCTATTACAAAGACAAACAGCGAATTGCGTGTGGAATGTGTCCGTTTCGTTCGATTTGTGAATTTGATGTGATGTTACCAGAAAATAATTACCACCGTGTCGATCCTTTAAGTCAAAAAGATGCTTTGGAACGGATGTTAAAAGAAGAAGGTGAAAAAGATGAATAATGATTTACCTGTCAAGCCATTAAACAGTCGTTTTACAGATGGTCAATGGCAAGCTGTCTATGAAGAGGGACACAATATTTTAGTTTCGGCTTCCGCTGGCTCAGGAAAAACCACTGTCTTAGTGCAACGAGTGATTGAAAAAATTAAAAGTGGAGTGAATGTAGATGAACTTTTAATTGTCACCTATACGGAAAGCGCTGCAAGAGAAATGAAAGAACGTATTCAAATAGCGATTCAAAAAGCCATTACACAAGAAGGCGAAGCGGAATTAAAACGTCACTTGGTTAAACAGGTTTCCTTACTTTCACAGGCTTCTATCAGCACGTTACATGCTTTTTGTTTACAAGTAATTAGACGCTATTACTATCTAATTGATTTAGATCCGGTGTTTCGTTTGCTAACGGATGAAACAGAAATGTTGTTATTGAAGGAAGATGTTTGGGAAGAACTTAGAGAAGAACTTTACGGAGAAGAAAAAAATGCTTTTTATGAGCTAACAGCGAATTATTCTGGAGATCGAAATGATGATGGGTTAACAAAGTTGATTTTTTCTTTATATGAATTTTCAAGAGCAAATCCAAACCCAGCTTTATGGTTAACTCAATTATCTGATTTGTATCGGATCACTTCAACTGATATTGGAGAATCTAAACTTTTCTTAGAATTACTAAAGCCACAAATTCTTGAAATTCTTAAAAGCTTGATTCAAGTAAGCCGTTCAGCGGTCGTTTTAGCCGATGGAACGGAAGAATTAAAAAAACATTACGACTTAGTAGCAAGTGAAGCAGTCTTTTTTGAAGAGTTAGTTGAATTAGTTGATACCAATAACTATAATGCTGCGTTTCAATTTATCTCTGACTTTAGTTTTGGTCGGATTCCTACTGTTAAAAAATCAGCAGATGAGGCGATTAAAGAAGTTGGGAAAGAGATAAAAATATTACGGGATCAGTATAAAAAAAGGTTTGGCGAATTAAAAGAGAGCTATTTTTACACAAAACCGATTAATATGTTGGAGATTATGGCAAGTGCAGCACCGTTAGTTGATGAAATGGCACGAGTAACCCAACTATTTACAGATGCCTATCGCAAAGAAAAAGCGAAACGAAATGTACTGGATTTCAATGATTTGGAACATTTAACACATCAAATTTTAGCGACATTTACGGATGAACAGTGGACAGGGACAACAGCTTCTGATTATTACCGTGAGAAATTTCAAGAAGTCTTAGTAGACGAATATCAAGATGTCAATAAGTTACAAGAAAGTATTGTTTATTGGTTGACGAAGCATGGCGAGGAAGATGCGGGAAATTTATTTATGGTAGGAGACGTTAAACAATCGATTTATTCCTTCCGATTAGCAGATCCGTCCTTGTTTTTAACTAAATATGAACAGTTTGGTCAACATCAAAATGGAGAGCGGATTATTCTAGCAGAAAATTTTCGTTCACGAGGAGAAGTACTGCATTTTACCAATTTGATTTTTCAACAATTAATGGATAAAAGCGTTGGTCAAATGGTTTACGATGAAGCTGCAAAATTAATTCACGGTTTTCCAAATTTTCCTGAAAGCACGATTCATCAACCAGAGGTATTAATTTTTGAAAAAGGCGCAAGTACATCAGAAGAAGAGGAAACAGAAGTTGAATCCCTTGAATGGAACATGCGAATTGATGATAAAACAGAAGGGGAACTATTAATGGTTGGACAAAAAATCCAGCAATTAATTGCTAGTGAATTTCCAATCTATGATAAAGAGTTAAAACAAAATCGCCCAATTCATTACCACGATATTGTTCTGTTAACCCCAACGAAAAAAAATAATTTAGTATTACTTGATATTTTTAAGCGTTTAGCGATTCCTATTCATGTCAATGATACACAAAATTATTTTCAAACAACTGAAATCAAGATTATGATGTCTTTACTAAAAGTGATTGACAATCCTTATCAAGATATTCCACTGGCGGCTGTTTTAAGATCACCAATTGTGGGGCTAGATGAAAATGAATTGGCGTCCATCCGGATTACCAAGAAAACAGGCGAGTATTATGAAGCGTTAGAATCTTTTTATCAACAGTATGAAGGACGAGATAAAGCTAGTCATTTTACGACTGAACTTTATGAAAAAATTGCGAAGTTTCGTAGCCAATTGCTAAGCTGGCGAGAGATGGCGAGACGAGAAGAATTGGTTCGCTTAATTTGGCGTATTTATGAAGAAACTGGCTTTTTAGATTACGTTGGTGGGATGAGTGCCGGAAAACAAAGACAAGCCAATCTTCATGCTTTGTATGAGCGGGCAAGTCGTTATGAGGCAAGTAGTTTTAAAGGACTCTTTCAATTTGTCCGTTTTATTGAAAAAATGCAAGAAAAAGATAAAGATTTAGCGGAGCCGACGGCTGTTGCACCAGATGAAAAAGCAGTTCGTGTGATGACGATTCATGCAAGTAAAGGGTTAGAATTTCCCGTTGTATTTGTCTTAGATTTAACCAAACGTTTTAATTTACAAGATACAAGAAGCGCTTATGTATTCAATGAGGAATACGGTGTTGGGACGAATTATAAAGATTTAGAAAAACGCATCACCTATCGAACCTTGCCAGAAGTCGCTTTGAAAATAGAAAAAAAGAAAAAGCTTTTAGCAGAAGAAATGCGCAAGTTATATGTAGCCTTAACAAGAGCTGAAGAAAAATTATTTCTGGTGGGTTCGTACGCGAGTCAAGAGGCCGCTTGGAAAGAATGGGGAGCGGTCAGTAGCCATAAGGAAACGGTTTTACCTGGGGATATGAGATTGACTGCCAGTCATATGATGAAATGGATTGGTTCAGCGCTTGTTCGCCATCCCAATAGTCAAAATGATTACGTAACAGAGATAGCCCCCATTGGAGATATTAGCCAGCATCCAGCCTCTTTTTCGATTGAATTCAAAAATGAAGAGCAAATTCAAGCCTCAATGAATCAAAAGGAAAATGAATCTGAAGGGAATATTTTAATCGAGTTGGCCAACCAAACGTATAAAAGTCAAGAAGGTGATGAGGATCAAAAACTCCAAACTGCCATCCAATTAATGGCGTTCAATTATCCATATGAAAGCGCAACTAGGACAACTAGTTACCAATCAGTTTCAGAAATCAAACGACTATTTGAAGAACCAGAGGACACTCGAATGGTTAAAATTGATATTAACCAACCACGAAATCGATTTGTCGAACAAAAATTGGCTCGTCCTAAATTTATGCAAGAGTTAACAGAACCAACAGCAGCTGAAATCGGAACTGCGACACATTTAGTGATGCAATCAATTGATTTGACGGAAAAACCAACAATTCAATCTTTAGAACTGCTCATTAAAAAATTAGTTAAGGAAGAGTTGCTAACGCCTCAACTTGAGCAAAAGCTATCGCTTAATCAACTGGTGCAATTTTTTGAGACGGATCTGGGACAGCAATTAATTACACATCATGATTTGGTGCGACGCGAACAACCTTTTTCATTGCTAATGAAAGCAGAAGATATCTTCCAGGATATGGAAGAACACGGGGAGGACAATATTTTAATTCACGGAATCGTCGATGGATTTATTGAATTTCCTGACTATATTGTATTGTATGATTTTAAAACAGATTCCGTTCCTAAAAATGGAACGGAAAAAATAATTCAAAAATACCGGGGTCAGTTAAATTTGTATCAAGAAGCGTTAGCTTCAATTTTAGGAAAACCCGTTAAGGAAAGCTACATCTGTTTGTTATCAATTGGAGAAGTTTTTCAAATTAAAAAGAGTGTTTGAAAACTTTTGAGCGATTACTAGGATGTCTGTACTAAAAATTTCAGAAGAAAAAAAGCCTAAAAATCAATTGATTTTTAGGCTTTTGGTTTATAAATCAAAATAAACGGCTTGGCTTCCCATTTGCTCGTAGGCAGCAACAAATGTTTCTCGATCCATTGCTGAATCTTTTTCACCATAGGGGTCATTGAAATAAATCATTTCACTATCATAACCAGTAATTGCAACGCTATGCATACTGTAAGTCACATCTAAGTCACCTTCTGTTGTGTCCCATGTTACAAAGTCATCAACCGGCCCAAAGCTAGCTGTTGTAATCGTCCATACAGGGTGGCCACTAGATAATGCTGCAAGAACTTCGTTAAAGTCACTGCCACTTAAATCAATTATCTTATCTTTTGCTACATATTTTTTTGCAAGTTTCACAATTGGCTCGTGGTAAACACCTAAGCCTGGTTCTTCGCCACTGATACTTCCAACAAATCCCTTATGAGGATTGCCATACTCATCCTCGTCGTTTAATAAAGGAACTGTTTTAATCTCATCAGCTAATTCGTTTTTGGTGACGTCTATATCATAGTAATTTAAAATCATTGCTAATGAAGTCACCTCACATCCATTATAAAGACTAGGCTCATCAAACTGGTACAATAAAGGAACATCCAGCTGGATAGATTCTTTTATCGGTACAGCTAAAGCCGATGGCTTCTTTTTTTGAAGGGACTCATTTTCAAGAACATCGTTTTTTTGATCTGCCTTGATGTAACGTTCATTGATAAATAAGATTCCAATAATGAGTGTTGCTAATAGTAAACCTAACTTTATCCATCTTTTGCTAAAAGGCATATTTATTCCTAACTTTCTGTAAGTATTTTTTTAACTATAACACGCTAGAAATGTAAATAGGGGGATTGGTAGAAACTTTAATGTTTTATTAACGGAACTGTTACTTTGTAATGATTACATAATTTAATTATGGTAAACTAAATAATCAAGTAAAAAAAGAGACCTTATTAAAAGGCCCTCTTTTTTTACTTAATTTAACCCACGCATTAATGTTTTGATTCTCGGATTCATAAAGGATAACAATAATCCAACTACTACCGTAAAGCCACCCACAGCTGCAAAGTAGACAATTTCATTGTTTGGATTATAGAGTGATACGATTTGAGCATTAATTGCTTGCGCTGCAGCATCTCCAAGGAACCACATGCTCATCATTTGAGATTGGAAAGCACGAGGAGCTAATTTAGTAGTAACACTTAAACCGACAGGAGAAAGGCACATTTCCCCGATAATAACTAAGAAGAAACTTAAAACTAACCACATTGGATTTACACGTGTATCAACGCCATGCATCATAGCAGGAATCACCATAACGACGAATGACAGTCCGGCAAAAACAATCCCTACTGAAAATTTAATTGTCGTAGAAGGTTGACGTCTACCCAACTTGGTCCATAACCATGCGAAGATAGGTGACATTAAAATAACAAATAATGGATTTAACGATTGGAACCAGCTTGACATTAAGTGAACACCCATAAAGTCTAAGTTTGTACGTTTATCTGCATAAATTGCTAAAATAACTGATCCTTGTTCTTCAATTGACCAAAAGAAAATACTGGCAATGAATAGTGGGATATAAGCCCATATTCTTGAACGCTCTGTATCGTCAACATCTTTACTGCGAATCATCTTCGTAAAGTAAAAGACAGGTAAAGCAACACCCATAATACTTAGTAATAAGATAACGAATTCAATCGTAAGTTGTCCCGTTAAGAACGCTATAACAAAGACTGCAACTACCACAATCCCGCCAATAACAAGATTTTTAAAAAGTTGTTTCTTTTCGTTTTCATTGATAGGATTCGTTGGTTTCATTCCTAACTCACCAAGATATTTTTTTCCTTGGAAATGGAATTGAATCAATCCTACAAACATTCCGACTGCAGCAATGGAAAAACCTAGATGATAATTATACGTTTGACCGATTGTTCCTACAATATAAGGAGCTAAAAATGATCCGATATTGATCCCCATTACAAAGATACTAAAACCTGCATCACGGCGATTGTCTTTTTTATCGTAAAGACCGCCAACAATCTCTGAAACATTTGGTTTTAACATCCCGGTTCCAAGAACGATAATGGCGATTGAGGCAAACAAAGCACCGGCACCAAATGGCGTTGCTAAGACAATATGACCAACCATAATTAACACACCGCCATAAAAGATGGTCTTACGGCTACCTAGAAGTCGATCGCTTACCCAACCTCCAATGACACTGGACATATAAACTAACGACCCATAAATGGCCATAATCGAAGCAGCTAGTGTTTGAGAAAACCCAAGTCCACCATTTGCAACAGTATCGTAAATATAATAGATTAAAATTGCACGCATGCCATAATAACTAAATCGTTCCCACATTTCAGTAAAGAAGAGAGTGGATAATCCTCTTGGTTGACCAAAGAAGGTCTTTTCTTTTTTCACTTGAATTCATCCTCCAATATCGCTTGAATTTGAAATATTCTAACAATTCATTCTTATCAAATCTAAGCGTTCTATAAAGTAAGATTATACTCTAAAATTTCAATAATTGAATAGTAAAACAACGATTGATAGCGTTTTCCACATAATAAATTAATAATTCGAGATTATTTTAATTTTTTTTTAATCTAAAGTATTAAATTTACTTCAAGATTTTCTTAAATTTGTAAAGTTGTATCATTTGAAATGGTATACTTAACAGGATTTGGAATGCAATGTTAGGAGTTGTTTTATTTTGAAAAAAGATTTAAATGTGAGCCAATTTTCAACTGCCACTTTTAAAGTACGAAAAATTGAATCAGTAAGCGAAGAAACAATGAATATGCGTGTTAATTTTTATCATAAAAGTATTGTAGATGAAAACAATGAAGGAAGCGTACGTTTGACGATTCCTATAGATTATTTAGAAGAAATAGAAGAAATTGCCATCGATCAATTAATAGAATGTTATTTTGAAGAAGGGCCTTTGCTCACGACACGCTCTTATCCATGCCAAGTGATTAATAAATTGATGGGTATTCAATTACAAGATTGATTTTATAAAAAAACTTGCTAATCAAAAATATGCGTGTTACTATAGTTGTGTAATCGGTTACATGTTTTTGATAGAAAGGAGAATCCAATGATGACAACCATTAAAGATGTTGCAAAATTAGCAGGGGTTTCAGTCGCGACTGTATCAAGAGCCATCAATCAAAGTGGCTATGTCGGAGTTGACTCGGCAAAAAAAATTGAAAAAGCCATCAAACAATTGGATTTTCACCCAAGCGAAGTAGCTCGGTCTCTCTATCAAAAAAAATCGAAATTAGTTGGATTGTTGTTGCCAGATATCTCCAATCCTTTTTTTCCATTATTAGCAAAAGGCGTAGAAGATAAAATGAATGAAGCTGGCTATCATTTAATTCTAGGAAATGTTCAAGAAGACATGGCAAAAGAACAAGATTATTTAAAGGCGTTTATGCAAAATAATGTGGCGGGTATCTTATCGGCTGTTGACGGAGGGGCAAGTAACTTAAAAGAAATCCCTTTTGTTTTACTTGATCGCGTAGCAACAAAAAAGGAATATGTCGTTCATGGCAATGATTTTGAAGGAGGAATTCTTGCAGCAAAAGCGATTGCGGAAGGGAACCCAAAAGAAATCGTTTTATTAGTAGGACCAAAGTCAATCAAAGGGTCTTTAGAACGATTAAGAGGCAGTGTTTCTATTTTGAACGAGAAGAATTTAACGTATCATCTACTACAAACAGACTCTTTTCAATTTGATTCAGCTAAAAAAGCTTCTTTAGAATTATTTGAGCAGTTTCCAGCTGTTGATAGCGTGATTGCTTCAAATGATGTTCATGGGTTAGCTATTTTAAAAGAAGCTTTACGTCGTGGAATTAGGGTTCCAGAAGAACTTCAAATTATTGGATATGATGATATTCCCTTTAGTCAAATGGTTTATCCCAGTTTAACTACAATTGCTCAGCCAGCCTATGAGATGGGCTACCAAGGTGCTGAATTATTATGCCGTTGTATGGAAAATCAACCAATAGACAAAAAAATCATTCAATTACCAGTTTTATTAAAAGAAAGAGAAACTTTAAGAAAGAAGGAATCATTGTGAAACGAATCGTTGTTATTGGAAGTGCCTCAACCGATTTTGTTGTAAAAACCGAAATACGTCCCAAAAGTGGCGAAACCTTAATAGGACAAGACTTTCAAACTACATTTGGAGGGAAAGGAGCGAATCAGGCTGTTGCTGCTGCAAGATTAGGCGCAAATGTTAAGATGATTGGAGCCGTTGGAATAGATAGTTATGGAAATGATATAATTGCTAATTTAATCAATGAAAAAATTGATGTATCAAATGTGGAACGGGTTACACATTTAGGAACAGGATCGGCTCACATTACGTTAGCTGAAGGGGACAATAGCATTGTTGTAATTCCTGGTGCTAACAATGGGGTGAATGAACAGATGATTCAGCCCTTGCTTGCTACAATTCATAAGGAAGATATCGTGATAGTACAACAAGAAATTCCTAGTCAAACAGTGGAGATTATTATAGATTATTGTTTTGATCATGAGATTCAAACCATTTTAAATCCAGCTCCTGCTCGCCAAATTGCAAAAAAAACGATTGAAAAAGTCACCTATCTTACACCCAATGAACATGAATTTGATTTACTATTTCCTAATCAGACTCTTGAAGCAGGGTTGGCAAAGTATCCCAATAAATTACTGGTTACGTTAGGAAGTAAAGGGGTTGCGTACAACAATGGGGAAGAACAACTAATAGTTCCAGGTTATCAAGTTACTCCAACAGATACAACCGGTGCGGGGGACACATTTAACGGGGCATTTGTAGTGGGATTGATTAATCAACTGTCGATTAAAGAAAGCATTCGTTTTGGAAATTTGGCAGCATCATTATCAATTCAAAAATTTGGTGCACAAGGTGGAATGCCTACGTTAGAAGAGTTGAAAGGAAGTGAACATTATGAAAAAGAATGGGATTTTAAATAGCGAGATTGCCAAAGTATTGGCCGATTTAGGGCACACCGATCAAATTGTGATTGCCGATGCAGGACTTCCGATTCCTAAAGGAGTTGCTAAAATAGATTTAGCTCTTAGTCTACAAGACCCTCCTTTTCAAAAAATACTGGCGCTTCTTCTTCAAGAAATGGAGGTGGAATCAGCTATTTTAGCAGATGAGATTCAACAAATGAATGTGCCACAGTTAAAGTCAATCCATGCTTTAATGTTAGACCGACCACTGACATTTGTAAGCCATGAAGCGTTTAAAGAACGAACTAAAGAAGCAAAAGTCATTATCAGAACTGGTGAAGCCACACCATATTCAAATATCATACTAGAAGCAGGGGTTATTTTTTAGGAGGAATCAGAATGAATATTTTATTACAAGGAATATCAAAAGCATTTGGAGAAAATAAGGTACTTGTCAATGTTGATTTTGATTGTGTTGGCGGAGAAGTCCATGCGCTGATGGGAGAAAATGGCGCAGGAAAATCCACATTAATGAATATTCTAACAGGACTGCATAAAAAAGATCAAGGGACTATTTTTATAGATGGCAAGGAGCGTTACTTTAGTAATCCTAAAGAAGCAGAGGAATACGGCATTAGTTTTATCCATCAAGAGATGAACACATGGTCAGAGATGACCGTTTTAGAAAATCTTTTTATTGGAAAAGAGTTAAAAAATAAATTTGGAATCATTCAAAACAAGAAAATGGAAGCGTTAGCAAAATCTATTTTTGAAGAATTAACCATCGAATTAGATTTGTCAGAAAATGTCAGCGAGTTATCTGTCGGTCAACAGCAAATGATTGAAATTGCTAAGGCCTTAATGACAGATGCTAAAGTACTCATTATGGATGAGCCAACTGCTGCTTTAACGGAACGAGAGATTCTTGCTTTATTTAAAATGATTGAGTTGCTAAAACAAAAAAATGTCGCAATTGTTTATATTTCTCATAGAATGGAAGAAATTTTTCAAATTAGCGATCGCATCACAGTGATGCGAGATGGTTTGACAGTTGGCACAATGCGAGTGGCAGAAACGGACGTTGACGATGTGGTGCGTAAAATGGTTGGTCGTGAGTTAAGTGACTATTATCCCCAAAAAAATGCACGAATTGGCGAAGTTCGATTTGAAGTTAAAAATATCTCTAGTAAAGGGAAATTCGATCAGATTTCTTTTGCTGTAAGATCAGGTGAAATAGTAGGGTTTTCCGGTTTAATGGGAGCGGGACGAACTGAAATTATGCGAGGTATATTTGGGATTGATCCCATCGACTCAGGAAAAATTTATATTGAAAGAAAAGAAGTCGCATTGAAGAATCCAAGCACGGCTATTTTAAATGGCGTTGGCTTTTTAACGGAAGATCGTAAATCAGAAGGGTTAATTTTAGATTTTTCAATAGAAGACAATATTAGTTTACCAAGTATTGACGGTTTTACGGTGAAGGGAATTATTGACGAAAAAGCGGAAGATGAATTTACAGAGTTACTAATGAAGCGATTAACGGTAAAAGCACAAAATAAAGACATCTCTGTAGGAAGTTTATCTGGTGGGAATCAACAAAAAGTGGTATTAGCCAAATGGATTGGCATCGGTCCTAAAATATTGATTTTAGATGAACCTACTCGTGGCGTGGATGTGGGAGCTAAACGCGAGATTTATCAGTTAATGAATGAACTAGCAGAACGTGGTGTTGCCATTGTGATGGTATCCAGCGATTTACCTGAAATACTGGGTGTAAGTGATCGCGTTATTGTGATTCATGAAGGGAAAATTGCCGGAGAATACCCAAAATCAGAAGCGACTCAAGAAAATATTATGAAACTTGCAACTGGAGGCTATTAAAATGGAAAATACAATGAAAAAAAATCAGTTAAAAGAGTTATTAGGAAAACTAGGTCCGGTTCTTGCACTACTTGTTTTAATGGTCATTGTCACCATTTTAAACCCGAATTTTATAGCACCTATTAACTTGTTGAATTTATTACGACAAGTATCGGTAAATGCGTTGATTGCTTTTGGTATGACCTTTGTCATCTTGACAGGAGGGATTGATTTATCTGTTGGGTCAACATTAGCATTAAGTGGAGCATTAGTGGCTGGCATGATTGCCAGCGGTTTAGATCCGATATTAGCGATGATTATTGGAGTAGTTATAGGTGGCGTTTTAGGTGCAGTCAATGGCTTGTTAATTACTAAAGGCAAAATGGCTCCTTTTATTGCAACGTTAGCAACAATGACGATTTACCGTGGGGCAACACTAGTCTATACCGACGGAAACCCAATTACGGGAATTGGCGATAGCTTTATTTTCAAATTTATTGGACGTGGTTACTTATTTAATATCCCAGTTCCTGTTATTTTAATGGCAATTGCTTTTATTCTATTATATGTCTTATTACACAAAATGACATTCGGTCGTAAAACCTATGCAATCGGTGGGAATGAAAAAGCTTCTTATATTGCGGGAATTAAAATTGATAAAGTTAAAACATTGATTTATTCATTATCAGGAATGATGGCTTCAGTTGCTGGAATTATCATCACATCACGTTTAAACTCAGCCCAGCCTACTGCGGGACAAGCCTATGAAATGGATGCTATTGCTGCAGTCGTATTAGGAGGAACCAGTCTTTCTGGCGGGAAGGGACGTATTTTTGGGACATTGATCGGTGCGTTGATTATTGGAACGTTAAATAATGGTCTGAATTTGTTAGGTGTTTCTAGCTTTTACCAACAAATTGTTAAAGGTATTGTGATTATCATCGCGGTTTTATTGGATAGAAAGAAAAAATAACGGAGGGATAACAAATGAAAAAAACAATCGCATTATTCCTTGTCAGTATGCTGGTTTTGTCAGGTTGTAAAATAGCAACCTTAGAAGGCGAAAATGTGAAGGAGCTTAAACCTGTAAAGAAAGCTGAAAATCAATTGGTTGTGGGGGTTTCTTTATCAACCTTGAATAATCCGTTTTTCGTTTCTGTTAAAGAAGGGATTAGTGACTTGGCAAAGGAACATGATACGACAGTAAAAATAGTCGATGCCCAAGATGACTCAGTTAAACAAAGCAACGATATTACCGATTTGATTCAACAAAATGTAGATGTCCTTTTGATTAATCCCGTAGATTCTTTTGCAATTGCTCCAGCTGTTGAATCTGCGAATCAAGCCAATATTCCTGTCATTGCTATTGATCGAAGCAGTGAATCAGGCAAGTTGTTAAGTCTTGTGGCTTCGAATAATAGCGAAGGCGGCAAGATGGCTGGGGAGTATCTTGAAAGAGTGAGTGGCAAAAAAGCATTAGTTGGAGAATTACAGGGCGTGCCAGGAGCTTCAGCGACCAGAGAGCGAGGCAAAGGGTTTGAAGATTATGCAAAAGAACATTTAACCGTTGTTGCCAAACAAACAGCTAACTTTGACCGAGCAAAAGGGTTAACGGTTATGGAAAATATGCTCCAATCAAATCCTGAAGTAACGGCTATTTTTGCTCAAAATGATGAAATGGCGCTAGGAGCAATCGAGGCGATTGAAGCAGCAGGAAAAAAAGAGATTAAAGTGATTGGTTTTGATGGAACAGAAGATGGTTTAAAAGCCATTAAATCTGGAAAATTAGATGCGACCGTCGCTCAAAAGCCAACTGAAATGGGGCGTCTTGCCTTGCAAACGGCCTATGATTTCTTTAATTTAAAAGACGTTCAAGCAAAAGTAGACTCACCGCTTGAATTAATTGAAAAAAGTAAATAAGATTCAAAAGGATTCTATTCAGTTAGAATCCTTTTTTATTTCATGAGAGGTTAACCATTGAATCAACTGATGATAAACCGCTAATGCTTTTGAATTTTTAGGGTTTTTATCAAAATCATGAGGTTCATTTTCAACAGATACAAATTGATTTATTGGGATTTTTTTAGCTAAGGATTCTCCAATTTCATAAGGAACATCCTCGTCAGTAGTACTTTGAGCTAAAAAGGTCGGAGGCAATGACAGAAGATCCGTATCGGTTAGAGAATAGTTTTTTGCTTGTAAAATTGCTGGTAAAACCATGTCTAACCAACGACCAGACTGTCTTGCGTACATATAAATTCCATAACGCTCTTCAATTGCACCAAAAGCAAGAGGTTTATTTCCAATAATTGCATTTTTTAGTTCCACTGAAACTGTAGGGAAATGCAAATAGTACGGGCTTGGTTTTGAGTAAAAAGAAGCATTAATTGATTCATACCCGTAAAAACTAATTAACGTTTTAGGCTGAGGGAGCGTTTGATCTTTGCAAACTAAAAAAGCTAGATAAGCGCCGGCTGAGCGACCGAATAAATGAAAATCCGAAAAAGAAAGCTTTAACTCTGAAGCTGCAACCTTATGGAACCATTGAATTCCTTGCTTGATGGAGGCTACTATTTCAGGTAAAGTGGTTTCAGGTGCCAATGGATAGTCAAAAGTTAAAAAATTGTATCCAGCTTTATGAAAAAGGTCGATATAATCAGCAGGCAAATCCTTGCGACTGCCCCAAACAAGCCCACCACCATGAATGTAAAGAATGGTTTGACTGTCTTTAGAATGTGTTGCTGGGTAGAAAGTAGCCATTAAAGGAAGTCCTTGTAAGGTACTATACGTAAATTCTTGATAATCCATTTATTTTCCTCCTTAAGAATCATTCTATCTTTATTGTAAAGGATGGGAGAAAAGGAATGATATAGCAACAATATCTAAAAAAGAGAAGATAATTGTTTGTTATGAACAAAAAGACATAAGACTATTTAGCGTGTTTATACAATGTAATTCAATTGATAAGCGCTTACAATAAGAAGTGTAGTAAGAAAGCTTATAAAAGAAAGGATAGATGATAGATGATGGATTTAACAAAAGAAGTGGCAGAAAATGTTAAATGGCTTTCAAATATAGGAGCAGATCCAACTGGAGGAACCACGCGCTTGTTGTATTCTGATTTCTGGTTAGAAGCTCAAAATGGTGTAAAACAAAAGCTTTCTGATATTGGAATGGTCACAAGTTTTGATGCAATAGGCAATCTTTTCGGTCGTTTGGAAGGAAGCAAGTATCCAAATGAAACCATTTTAACAGGCTCACATATTGACACTGTGGTAAATGGTGGGAAATTAGATGGACAATTTGGTGTGATTTCTTCTTATTTGGCAGTTAAGTATTTAAAAGAACAATACGGAACACCTCTTCGTTCGCTTGAAGTGATTTCAATGGCAGAAGAAGAAGGAAGCCGTTTTCCATTTGCTTTTTGGGGAAGTAAAAATTTGATGGGTCTTGCAAAAAAAGAAGACGTATCTGAAATAGCCGATTTTAATGGAGTGAAATTTGTTGAGGCTATGAGAAACGCTGGTTTTGATTTTAAAGATGAAGAAGAAACGCTTCGTAAAGATATTAAAGCCTTCTTGGAAATTCATATCGAACAAGGAAATGTATTAGAATTAGAAAATAAATCAGTCGGCGTGGTGACAAGCATCGTCGGTCAAAAGCGCTATACAATGATTTTAAAAGGTCAAGCAAATCATGCCGGAACCACTCCAATGAAGTATCGAAAAGACGCGATTTATGGATTTAGTAAAATCTGTTCCCAATCCATTGATAAAGCACGATTAGTTGGAGAACCATTGGTACTGACTTTTGGAAAAGTAGAGCCAAAACCCAATACTGTGAATGTTGTTCCTGGAGAAGTTTTGTTCACAATGGATTGCCGTCATACAGATCAAAACGTTCTAAATGACTTTACAGCGGAGATTGAAGAAGATATGCACCAAATTGCTGATGAATTAGGTTTAGAGTTAACCGTGGATTTATGGATGGACGAAACACCGATTCCAATGGATAAAAAAATGATTGAGGTTATTAAAAAGGTAGCTGAAAAAGAAGGCATCAATTATCGTATGATGCACAGTGGCGCGGGTCATGATTCTCAAATTATTGCCCCTCAAATACCAACAGGTATGATTTTTGTACCAAGTATTGATGGCATTAGTCACAATCCAGCAGAAGACACGAAATTAGAAGATTTAGTTGAAGGTGTTAAAACAATGGCGTTAGCTTTGTATGAGCTAGCTTACGTAGATTAAAAGGAGTGAAGGGTATGGAGAATAGTCAAGCAATCAAACAAAAAGGAATGGAATACTGGAAACAAATCATTGTCATGTTGTGTTTAGGGTGGGCCATTATTTGGGTATATCGTTCAGCACTATCCCCAATTTTCCCAGAGTTAAATGCTTCATTAGGTGGTGGAATTAGTGATGCTTCACTAGGAGCCATCTCAAGTTTTTATTTCTTTGGCTATACAGGAATGCAAATTCCAGCTGGGATTTTAGTTGATAAATTTGGTAAGAAAATGGTCTTGATTCCAGGGTTTACGTTATTTGCTTTAGCAGCTATTTTAATAGCAAATGCCAATGGGATTACGATGGTTTATGCAGGTAGTTTGTTAGCTGGGATTGGTTGTGGCTCTTACTATGGGTCAGCATACTCGTTATCATCAGAAAGTATCCCCGCAGAACGTCGTGGTCTTTCAACCGCAATTATTAATAGTGGTTCAGCAATCGGAATGGGTATTGGTTTAATTTTATCAAGTTTACTAGTAAAACAATTGCATTTGCCTTGGCAAATTATGATGTATTTAGTGGCTGGTCTTGTTATTTTAATTATGATTGCCTTTGTTAAAGTCATTCGTTCAACACCAGATGAGGTAATTCAAAAAAGTTCTAAAACAAAAATTGAACATGCACCAGAAGACAAAGTTTCAATGAAACGTCTATTTGCACCTAATATGATTGCTTCTTATATTTTATATTTTGCAACTTGTTATGGTTACTATATGGTTGTTACCTGGTTGCCATCTTTCTTACAACAAGAGCGCGGATTCCAAGGCGTTGCAATTGGTTTTTCAGCAGCATTAGTGGCTTTTTCAGCAATTCCAGGAGCGCTATTTTTCAGTCGCCTATCCGATAAGTTTCAATCTAAAAAAATTCATTTTATTGTTGTGTTGGAGTTATTAGCTGCAGTTATGCTTGTTTTAACTGTTTTAGCACCAACTTCAGGGATTTTATTAGTGGGCTTAATTTTGTATGGATTACTTGGAAAATTAGCTGTAGAACCCATTATTATTTCGTATATTGCGGATACAGCACCTAAAAAAGGCTATGGAACAACTTTTGGCGTCTTCAACTTCTTCGGAATGAGTTCATCTGTACTAGCTCCTTGGGTAACAGGATTGATTTCGGATGCTACTGGATCTAAAGTAAATGGATTTTATTTATCAGCCTTAATCATGGTTGTAGGAACTGTTTTATTCTTAGTAGCTAATTTAATGATGCGTAATAAAGAAAATGCTTAACTGGAATGGATGACTAAAAATAGTCGTCCATTTCCTAATCAAAAAATAACAAAGTGAGGTTTTTAAAGTGGGTTATAAAAATAATCGGATTGGTTATAGTGATGAATTATTAGCATCACGTTCAATTATTAGAAGAGGAAATTTTGCATTGATTCCACCAGACGGACTAGTAAAAAATACAGTTCCTGGTTTTGAAGACTGTGAGTTATCTATTCTTTCAACACCAAAATTAGGCGCAACCTTTGTAGACTATATTGTAACAATGTTGCCAAATGGTAGAAATGAACTAGGATTTGGAGAAGAAGGTGTTGAAACCTTTGTTTACGTGTTAGATGGAAAAGTTAAAATAAGCGATGGTGAAACCGAATACATTCATACAACTGGTGGTTATGTTTATCTACCAGCGGGTAAAAAAATGTATTTAGAAAACGTAAATGGAGCAAATAGTGAATTATTTTTATATAAAAAGCGTTACGAAGCGATTGCTGGTCATACAGCCCATGTGGTGAGTGGCAATACAAATGAAATGGCAGCAGAACATTATGAAGGAATGTCAGATGTTTTATTAACGGATTTATTGCCAAAAGAGTTAGGTTTTGATATGAATTTCCATATTCTTTCATTTAAACCAGGAGCAAGTCATGGTTATATTGAAACGCATGTTCAAGAACATGGCGCATATATGTTATCAGGTTCAGGTGTTTATGTACTGGATAATGAATGGATTCCAATTCAAAAAGGCGATTATTTATTTATGGGCGCATACGTGCCACAAGCAACATATGCAGTAGGACGTGACGAAAGCTTTAGTTATTTATACTCAAAAGATTGCAATCGTGATGCACAAATTTAATTAAAGAAGGCGGATTTTTGACATGACAGAATTAGAAATGGTAAAAATAACAAAAGAGGAACTTCACCAGTTGATTCAAAAAAAATTAGAAAAAGCAGGCTTATCCAGTATTCATGCGGATACTGTAGCAGATACACTAGCTTTCGCTGATTCAAGAGGAATCCATTCTCATGGCGCAGTTCGTGTCGATTATTATGCAGAACGCATTGCAAAAGGTGGGACGAATTTAGCGCCTAAATTTAAATTTAATCAAACCGGACCAAGTGTCGGTGTTTTTGAAGCAGATAATGGAGTCGGTCATTTTGCAGCAAATGAGGCTTTAAAAGAAGCGATTACTCTTGCAAAAGAAACAGGTATCGGAGTTGTCGGTGTCCATCAAATGGGACATAGTGGGGCCTTAGCTTATTTTGTTAAACAAGCTGCTGAACAAGACATGATTGCCCTATCTGTTTGTCAATCCGATCCGATGGTGGTTCCTTTTGGCGGGGCAGAGCCGTATTTTGGAACAAATCCGATTGCATTTGCAACGCCGCGCTTTGGTCATTCACCAGTCGTATTTGATATGGCGACAACCGTTCAAGCGTGGGGTAAAATTTTAGATGCTCGTTCAAGAAATGTTGATATTCCAGATACGTGGGCAGTGGACGGTGAAGGAAATGCGACAACAAATCCACATGAAGTGAAAGCGCTATTGCCAATTGCTGGACCAAAAGGCTATGGCTTGATGATGATGGTGGATATTTTATCGGGTACATTATTAGGTTTGCCATTTGGGAAACATGTTTCGTCGATGTATACCGATATTACCGCGGGTAGAAACTTAGGTCAACTCCATATTGTAATCAATCCAAGCTTTTTCACTGACTTAGAGCAATTTAAAAAAGACATTAATCAAATGGTGGAAGAACTTCACGAATCAAAACCAGCTAATGGTTTTGATCAAGTGCTTTATCCAGGTGAATTGTCAGAAATTATTGAAGCTAAATATGAAAAAGAAGGCATTCCAATCGTTAAATCGATTTATGATTATTTACAAAGTGATACGATTCATTTTGATCAATACAACAAAGCAAGTGCTTTTGGTGAAAAAGTCCAATAAAAGGACTAAAGGAGGGTTTCTTTGAAACTATCAAAAAAAGAACTACATCAATTGATTCAAACTAAAATTCAACGAGCGGGTTTAAGTAAAGAACAGGCTGAAATTGTTAGTGATGTTTTAACCTTTGCAGATGCTAGAGGCATTCATTCTCATGGAGCAGTTCGGGTGGAATATTATGCGGAACGCATTGCAAAAGGTGGGATTACCAATCAACCTCATTTTGAATTCAAAAAAATAGCTCCGAGTTGTGGGATTTTTGAAGCAGACAACGGCTCAGGTCATGTAGCTGCTACTAAAGCAATGAGTGAAGCAATGAAGATGGCAAAAGAAACTGGCATAGGTGCAGTTGGTATTCGTAATATGTCTCATAGTGGGGCCTTGGCTTACTTTGTTGAAATGGCGGCTCAAGAAGATTTAGTTGCTTTGTCAGTCTGTCAGTCAGATCCAATGGTGGTTCCTTTTGGTGGTAGTGAAGCCTACTACGGGACTAATCCAATTGCATTTGCAGCACCATCAGCAGATGAACGGATGATTACTTTTGATATGGCGACAACGGTTCAAGCATGGGGAAAAGTGTTACATGCTCGATCTAAAAAAGAACCGATACCCAATACGTGGGCAGTAGATGAAACTGGCGAACCAACCACAGATCCAACCAAAGTCAATGCTTTGCTTCCAATTGCTGGACCAAAAGGATCTGGCTTAATGATGATGGTAGATATTTTATCAGGTGTTTTATTGGGTTTACCTTTTGGCAAACATGTTTCATCAATGTATCATGACTTATCCAAAGGGCGTGAATTAGGACAACTGCATATAGTGTTCAATCCAGCATTTTTTACTGATTTAACAGAATTTAAGCAAAATATCTCACAGATGTTAGATGAATTAAAAGAAATCCCTCCTGCTAATGGCTTTACTGAGGTGAATTTCCCAGGAGAACGTGGTCGTTTAAGAGAAGCGCGCTATGAAGAGTTGGGAATTGAATTAGTAGATGACATTTACACTTATTTAATCAGTAACACAATCCATGAGAATAAATACGACCATAAAAATAAATTTGCTGAGTAACTCACTCAATTAAAATGATAAGATTGCGAGGAAATAGGATATGTTACACACAATAATTAAAGAAAATGCTTATCAAGATTCAGTTGTATTAATGCTATTAACGAACAAAATCAATACGATGGACGGAATCAACCGTGTGTCCATAATGATGGCAACACCAGCGAATAAAGATATTTTTGGTGGCAGCGGTCTTAGAACCCCAGAATTAGAAGCAGCATCGGCTAACGATATGGCAATTGTATTAGACATTGAAAGTGAAGAAATTGTTCCTACTGTTTTAGAGGAAATCGATGCCTTCCTACTTTCTCAAGCAACTTCAAGCAATGAGGCTGCAGAAGAAACGATTCATACATGGGATAAAGCCATGAAAATTGGTAAGGATGCAACTATCGCAATGCTTTCTATTCCTGGAACCTATGCTGCTCTTGAAGCAGAAACCGCTCTTGATGAAGGACTAAACGTTTTTATTTTCAGTGATAATGTATCGATTGAAGATGAATTGCATTTAAAACAAAAAGCCCATGAAAAAGGCCTACTTGTTATGGGGCCAGATTGTGGTACAGGAATTATCAATGGTGTACCAATGGCATTTACAAATATTGTTCGACCAGGAAAAATCGGGATTGTTGGTGCTTCAGGAACAGGTATACAAGAAGTATCTACTTTAATTGATAAATTAGGTGCAGGTGTTACAAATGCAATCGGAACAGGTGGACGCGATTTATCAGAAAAAATTGGCGGCATCACGATGTTAGATAGCATTGCAGCTTTAGAAAAAGATGCTAATACTGAAGTAATCGTAGTTATTTCAAAACCGCCTGCAAAAGCTGTTCGTGATAAAGTTTTAGCAGCCCTTCGTAATGTGACAAAGCCTGTTGTAACGATTTTCTTAGGTGAAAAACCAACGTATCATGAAGAAAATTTATATCATGCTTATACATTAGAAGAGACCGCAAGAATTGCTGTGGACCTCTTAAATCATCAACCAATCGAAGTGATGTCTGAAGAAATTGAAATTCCAACGGTTCACTTACAGGATAGTCAAAAACACATTAAAGGGTATTATTCAGGTGGAACATTGGCTAGTGAAACCGCAATGTTGATTGCAGATGCAATGAAATTAGAAAATGGCTTAATTAAAAAAGATGGTTTTGTATTAAAAACGGATGGAAATGAAGTCATTGATTTAGGAGATGATATGTACACTCAAGGGAAACCCCATCCAATGATTGATCCAGAAAAACGAATTGAAATGATTCAGCAAGCAGCCGATGATGAAACAACTGCGATTATTTTGCTAGATGTTGTTTTAGGCTATGGTGCTCATGACGATATGGCGACAGCCTTAGCACCGACCATCAAAGAAACAATTGCAAAGGCGAAAGCAAAAGGTAGAGAATTAATTGTAATTGGTACTGTTGTGGGTACTACAAGTGATCCACAAAATTTCTTCCATCAAAAACAACTCTTAGAAGAAGCTGGCGTTTTGGTATGTGATAGCAACAATCAAGCTGTTCGTACGGCACTTGGCATCTTAGGCTTAAAAATTAATGATAGTCATAAAGAAATAAAAACAATAGAAAAAGAAACAACAAGTGAAGAATATACGCCATCTGAAAGAGTGTTAGACATGTTATCTGAAAAACCATATGTTATCAACTTGGGTTTAAAGAGCTTTTCAGATGCAATTCGTGAAAAAGGTGGGCAAGCACTTCAATTTAATTGGAAACCAGTTGCTGGTGGCGATCTTAAATTACAAAAAGTATTATACTTCTTAAATCATTACCATGCATAAGAAAAAGAAACAATCAAAAATGAATCTAGGTTAAATTATTTAGGAGGTAAAGGATATGATGACTTATCAAACAATTGACGAAGCAAATAAAGCAGTTGCTGCTAAAGTAGTGGCATCTTCTCCCTTTTTATTAGATGTGGTACCAGCAAAAGAAGTGATTCCTGTATTAAATGGGAAAGTATTGTTACACGCAGGGCCACCAATTAAATGGGGAAATATGCCAGATCCAATGAAGGGTTCTTGTATTGGAGCTGTTTTATTTGAAGAATGGGCAACAACGGAAGACGCAGCTCGCACCCTATTAGAAAGCGGACAGATTGAATTTATTCCGTGTCATCATGTGGACGCAGTAGGACCAATGGGGGGAATTACTTCTGGAAATATGCCCGTTTTTGTAGTCGAAAATAAAACGGATCATAATGTTGCATATTGTACGATGAATGAAGGCATCGGAGCTGTTTTACGTTTTGGCGCGTATTCAGATGAAGTAATTACTCGTTTACGTTGGATGCGCGATGTGTTAGGTCCGATTTTAGGCAAAGCCATTCGCACTATTGACAACGGAATGAATTTAAATGTTTTAATCGCTAAAGCGATTGCAATGGGAGATGAATTCCATCAACGTAATATTGCTGCATCCCTTGCCTTCCTTAAAGAAATGGCGCCGATTATTGTCGGTTTAGAGATTGATGAAAAAGAACGTCAAGAAGTCATCAAGTTTTTAGCAGATACGGATCAATTTTTCTTAAATATCATGATGGCTGCTAGTAAAGCAATTATGGATGGTGCCCGAATGATTCAAGAAGGTACGATTGTAACAGCGATGTGCCGAAATGGTGAAAATTTTGGTATCCGAATTAGTGGTATGGGAGATGAATGGTTTACAGGACCTGTTAATACCCCGCAAGGTCTCTACTTCACTGGTTTTTCAGGAGAAGATGCCAGCCCTGATATGGGAGATAGTGCGATTACTGAAACATTTGGAGTAGGAGGAATGGCAATGATTGCTGCTCCAGCAGTAACTCGTTTTGTCGGAACAGGTGGTTTTAACGACGCATTGGCCATCAGTAATGAAATGTTGGAAATTGTGATTGACCAAAACCCTAATTTCCCAGTACCAACTTGGGATTTCCAAGGGATTTGTCTCGGAATCGATGCTAGAAAAGTTGTTGAAACAGGGATTACTCCTGTAATTAATACAGGCATTGCAAATATTAAAGCTGGAGCAGGTCAGATTGGAGCGGGTACCGTTCATCCACCCGTTGAATGTTTTGAAAAAGCAATAGTTGCCTATGCTAAAAAACTTGGGATGGAAATTTAAAAAAGCGAGGTTCTTTAGATGAATGTAGTTTACCCACAAAAAAAATCAAGTTATCTAGGAACGTTCTTACATGAACCCTCCGTTTGGTATGTTCATAGTCTGTTTAAAAATGGTGTTAATCTATCAAATGGGACGGATCTCCTTTTTATTGGAACGGATAAAAATGGAGAATTGCCCTTTGCAGTTCATTTGAGCCAGTTTCAACTTCAAAATTTGATCCCTAAACTACGTTTAAACCAAGCTTTTACATTTCAGCAGAATGAATGGTTTAGTGAAGATCAGACCATTAGAATTTCCTTAGATTTTGCCATTGATTTTTGCTCGACAGGTACAGTACAGCCCTTCTTTAGTTCCAAGCGGTTCACTGAGTTGATGGGTAAAGCAACATTATTGACAGCGTTTAATGGTTTTGAATGTCCTCTTCCTGACACTAAAGAATTAACAGGCTACAATCAAACTTTTATCCATGCGTTTAAGCAGCTACAAACAAATGAAGAAAAGGAAATAGAATCAGGTTTACGTTATTTTATAGGTCGTGGTAAAGGGGAAACGCCATCTGGAGATGATTTGTTAGTGGGATTATTAAGTGTTGATACCGCATACCCAATCTTATCCACTAAGGTTAGAAGGATGCTAATGAAACTAATCATGAATGAAAACCTAACGACGGATATTAGCAACGCCTATTTAAAGGTGGCGTTATCTCATCAATTTAGCACCTCAATAAATGGCTTGCTAAAAGAATTGACAAAAAACAAAACAACAACATCTGAAATGGGACATTTCCTAACGGCGTTATCTAAAACAGGACATACCTCTGGTTTGGATACACTTACAGGAATGATCCTTGGTTTATTTATTAAAGAAAAACAAGTATCTGAGGAGGAAAAATAGTGGGGAAACGCGTAGTCATCGCTCTTGGAGGAAATGCTATTTTACGTCCGAATCAAGAAGCAACTTATGAAAATCAGTTAAAAAATGTACAGATTAGTTCAGATTTAATTGCAAAAGTTAAAAAAGCAGGACATAAGGTAATCGTGACTCATGGAAATGGTCCACAAGTTGGGAATATTTTGCGCCAAAATGAAGAAGCAAAAGAAGTTGTTCCTGCGCTACCAATTGATGTATGTAGTGCTGAATCCCAGGGGTTTATCGGATATATGATGGAGCAAACATTGAAGAATGCATTGCAATCAAGTGGTGAAACGGCTGGGGTTGTAACGCTGGTTACTGAAACAGAAGTGGATCCTAAAGATCCGGCATTTAATGATCCAACGAAACCGATTGGAGTCTTTTTTACAAAAGAAGAAAGCAAGCGATTAATCGCAGAAAAAAATTGGGTTATGGGAGAAGATGCGGGTCGAGGGTATCGTCGTTTAGTTCCTTCACCTAAACCAATGACTATTCATGGGGTTGAGGCCATCAAAACACTTGTTGAGCAGAATCAAATTGTTATTTGTGCAGGTGGCGGTGGAATTCCAGTAATTCGCAATCAAGATCATTTACTGGAAGGTGTCGAGGCAGTGATAGATAAAGATCGTTCTGCATTGACCTTGTCTCAACAAACCAATGCAGATGTATTTATGATTTTAACCGATGTTCCAAATGTTTATTTACATTATGGAAAGCCAAATCAATTGAAATTAGAAGAAGTAACGTTAGCAGATGCGGAAACGTATATGAGCGAAGGGCATTTTGCAGATGGCAGTATGGGACCTAAGATGGAAGCAGCGATTGCATTTGCTGCTAGTGGAAAAGAAGCCATTATTTGTTCCTTAGATGAGGCAGTTGCAGCATTAGCAGGAAATGCGGGAACTCGAATTTTACCAATTAAATAAACGTTAAAACCTCCATCATCTTTAATGGAGGTTTTAACATTTTTCTAGAACTACTCATTTTTAGGTTCAGATAAGACGAGAGCAAGACGCACCTTTAAGGAAAAGTCAGGATCATTAATCGGCATTTGAAACAAATCTTCACATTTAGCAATGCGATATTTAACAGTATTTCGATGAATAAATAAACGTTTTGAGGTTTCCGTAATTTCACATTGACATTCTAAATAAATCTTTAAGGTTTTTCGTAGTTCAATCAAGGTGTCTTCCTTAGGGAAAGCCAGAGTCTTCAAGTAAATAGTACAAAAATGGTCAATTTCATTTTTGGGAACATAGTCTAACAACTTATTGATTCCTTTTAATTGATAATAGTTCAATATGGAAGAATGTGGTCGTGCCCCGTCCTGTTGTTGAAAAATTTCTAATGCTTCGTTGTAAGAAAAATGGAGTGCGTTTAGATCAGAGACAGTATTGCCAATAAAGAAATGAAGCTCTAGAGGCAAGAGTTTTTTTAAGTGATAGTGAATTTCTTCTAGTTGCTTTGTTAGTAGATTCGTGGAGTCTTGTAAGAGAATTCCATAATAATTAGAATTTTTAATAGGAAATAAAAGTGCATTAGGAATGAGGTTTGAAAGTTGTTTTTCTAACCATTCATAAGCTAAATAGGACTGATTTTTTAGTGGCGTCTGGTTTTCAAGCGTTAGTTGAAGCGTAGCTAGTACGACTTGGTAGGCATTCGAGTCCTTAAGACCGTAATCATTTCCATAGTCTAATACATTTAAGCGTTTCTCCTCAGAAGTGGCTTCAAGAAGTTGCTGAAAAAAGTCTTCCCGCAATAGAAGGTTGCCTTCTAATAATTTTTGGTTTTTATATAACGTGTAAGATAGTACGATATTGGCTTGTTCGATTGCAAACTGAGAAAAAGGATAAGGGATTTGGTCGGCCTTAAAAATCACTAGCAAATAAGGAAAATAAGAACCCGTTTGAACAGGAAAGACTGAGACTAACAGTTGTTGTTCGGCATCGCTCTCTAAAATAAATGAGTATTCTTTTCCTAATTTTTGAGCTTCTTTAAGCTTTGGAATCATTTTCTCAAAATGAGCCGCCAAAATATGAGGCTGTTGTTTTAAATGTCTTGATTCTGCAACAACTTCCATAAAAGAGTCTACCAATAAAACCGGACGCTTTAAAATGGAGCCTAAATGTCGAATTAAAGAAGACAGCGTGGCATCTTTAATCATCATATTTGCAAATTTCTTTTGAATATCTAAGGCATAATTCAGCTTTTCTGTTTGTTGATCCCAAATGTAAGACAGCAGTTGATGGGAAATCGTTCCCAACGTAACCGTACTTGGAATTTGAAGAATTGGAAATTGAAGGTTGTCTGCAAAGGCTAAGACCATTGGATCAATATCATCTAGAAAACGACCTAATTTAATTCCAATTCCAGCAGCAGGAAGATCGTGTAGGCTTTGAATCATCTCACATAGACCAACAGGGTCATTTTCAAAGACCATTGCGGTTGTAAGTAAAAAAGAATTTTTAGGTAAAAAAAGCGCCACATCCGGCGTTTCTGAAATTTCAATGGTATCCACTACTTTGGATAAATCGGCTTGTTTATTTAATGTATGAATGGTTGAAAAACGTGGAATCGTCAAAATTTCTCCAAGAGTCGTCATAAAAGTAGTCCTCCAATCGTAAATGAATCCGTAATTTCATTCTAGCGATAGTAAATTAAAATGTCAATCGTTATTTAGTTGTTTTGAATATAATGAACACGATTGATTGTATACTTTGAATAAAGAATCACAAAGTAGGTTGTTTTATAATAGAAAGTAGTTAATCTTGTCTAAAATCGGGAGGTAGAACAATGATGAATGAAATTACAGTACCAAAAAGGACCATTATGACACCAGGTCCTGTTGAAGCAGAGCCAAGAGTTTTAAGAGCGCTTGCAACACCAATTTTAGGGCAATACGACCCTGCTTTTTTTGAAATTATGGGGGAAGTATCCACATTATTAAAATATCCTTTTGAAACTAAAAATAAACAAGCCTTTGTTGTAGATGGCACTTCAAGATCTGGTTTGGAAGCAGCGATGTTTGGCTTAATTGAAAAAGGAGACCGCGTATTGATTCCAGCATATGGTCGTTTTGGCTATTTATTTGTAGAATTGGCGGAACGCGCTGGGGCTGAGATTCAACTGATTGAAAAGGAATGGGGAGAAACCTTTGAACCCATTGAAGTTATTGAAGCCATTAAAACATTTAAGCCTAAGATTGTGGCGATGGTTCATGGGGAAACGTCAACAGGTCAAATTCAAGAATTAAAGGAAATAGGTCACTTTTGTCGAAAACAGGGCTGTCTGTTTTTAGTAGACGCAGTTGCCACCTTTGCAGGAGCGCCTGTTAAGGTAGACGAATGGTGTATCGATGTTGCCATCGGGGGTACGCAAAAATGTTTAAGTGTTCCATCAGGAATGGCTCCTATTACCTATAATAAACGAGTGGAAGCATGTTTAACTAAGCGTTATCAAATGGAACTGGGGTTGTCAGACCAATTTAGAAATGATCATTTTATTCAAAGTAATTATTTGGATTTAAGCCAAATTCAACGGTATTGGGGAGCAGAACGAATCAACCATCATACAGAAATGACTTCTATGATTTATGGGATTCATGAAGGCTTGCGAATTGTACAACAAGAAGGTCTTACTCAACGTTATGCACGACATCAATTAAATGAAAGAGCGATGATGGAGGGCTTGGTTGCAATGGGGCTTACTTTATTTGGCAACCCGAAAACGAAGATGGTCACTGTGACTTGTGTGGAAATTCCTTTTGGAGTCGATGGGGAAGCAGTTAGGGAAACGTTACTAACAGATTTTGGTGTTGAAATTGCCAGTTCGTTTGGTTCATTAAAAGGAAAAATTTGGCGGATTGGCAATATGGGTTACAGCAGTCAAAAAGCTAATGTACTTCAAACGCTAGGAGCCCTTGAAGCAGCAATTCTTTTACACGGGGGCAAGATTGAGGTCGGAAAAGCAGTTGCAAAAGCATTAGAAGTTTATCACCAATCGTAATAAAAGAAGAGCCTTTTTAAGGCTTTTTTTTTTGAAAAAAAGAAACACTTTATAAAAAGTATTTCTTTTTAACTCTTATTTTAATAGAAAATGACCAGTCGCTTCTTTAAATTCTTTTGTTTGTTTGTCATAAATGGTTTCACCCCGTAAAATGGTACGTACTACTTGGCAACCAATTTCTCGTCCAATATAAGGACTGATTTTATTCTTATATTCCAAGTCTGATTCCTTTAAGGTATACGGTGCTTTTGGTTTAATAAAAGCAAAGTCGGCGTCTTTTCCAATGGCGATGCTGCCTTTTGTTTTCAGTTGATACAAAGCTGCAGGAGCTGTCGCAATTAAATCAGCAAATTGCGTTAAAGACATCCCTCGCTTTTGTACTGCTTCATCAAAAAGGATGTCTACATTGTTTTGTAGACCAGAGATTCCGCCCCAAGCAGTAAAGGCATTTCCTATTTTCATTTCAGGAGGACAAGGGGAGTGATCCGAAGTAACAAAATCAATTTCTCCATTAAAAAGCTTTTCCCAAAGCAATTCTTGATTGGTTTGATCTCTTAATGGAGGGGCGCATTTAGCACTCATTCCAATTTCAGCAAATTGTGCTTGATTAAGAGCAAAATAGTGAGTGCAAGATTCACAAGTGACACGTTGTCCCGCTTGTTTGGCTTTTGTAACTTTGGAAATGGCTTCAGGGGTACTTAGATGACAAATATGAATTTGACAATCAGCAATTTTGGCTAAATAAATTGCTCTACGAACAGCTTCAACTTCAGTAAAAGGAGGTCTTGAAGCTACATAATCATCTGTTGAAGTTTGTCCCTGTTCTTGTAAAACTTTCCCCAACTCATCACAGATTAAGGCATTTTCTGCATGAATAGCCAATAAACTATCCATTTTTGCAATTTTTTTCATTCCTGCAAAGAAGGAATAATCGTCGACATTTTGAAAATCTGTTGGTTCATCAGGAAAGCCGCAAGTTGCTAGAAAACATTTAAAAGCAACAACGCCTTCTTCATTTAAATCCTCCAAGTCGTCTAAATTATAAGGGACAAGACCTCCAAATAACGCAACATCCATTGAGAGTTTGCCTTTTGCTGCATCAAACTTTAACTGCAAGGTATCACGACTAGTTGTTGCCGGCAATTGATTTAAGGGCATTTCAATAAAGGTAGTCACGCCTCCTTTTGCAGCAGCTTTAGTTCCTGTTCGATAACCTTCCCAGTGAGTTCTACCTGGTTCTGAAATATGAACATGCGCGTCGACCATGCCAGGAGAGACAATTAACGTTCGTGCATCAATCGTTTCTCTTGCTTGCGACAAATCGGCTCCGATGGCAGCAATTTTACCATCTTTAACGGCAATAGTTGTTACAATTGCTTGGTCTTCTAAAATAACCGTTCCATTTTTGATTAATAAGTCATAATTCATTTTGTTTCCTCCTTTAGAGTAGATGATGATTTAAATAATAAAAATGCTAAACAATAAAGAATAAAGGCAGAGAAGCTGCCAATCATCCATGAAAAACCAGATAGAACAGCTAAGCTTGGTATTAATTTTCCAATAAATGATAACAGTGTAGCAACTAAGGTTACGGCTAAAGCGAACCAATTCACGCCATTTTTGTAATAGCCTGTTTTTCCTTTTGCAAGATATAATTTATCAAGAGACAGTGTCTGTTTCATTGCTACGAAGTAATGAGCCAACATCACACCTAAAACAGGTCCTAAAATTCCACCGATAATTTCTAAAAAAGTATAAATACTTACTTGATTTTCCATTAATTTCCATGGACAAATTAGAAAGCTGAGTACACTTGCAATTAAAACACCTTGCTTATACGAAATTTTTTTGGGAAAAGTTGCCGCTAATTGGTAACCTGCTGGAATAATATTACCAGTTGCATTTGTTGAAATCGTCGTCAATAGCAAGACAAGTGTCGCAAATGCAGTTGCAGCTAGATGATCCCATTTTGTAACGATATCTAAAATATTCCACGTATCCACACCATAATGAATGCTTGCACCCGCTAAAATTGTCACACTTGAAAAGGCAAATAGACTATAAGAAAGAACTAAGCCAGTAAATTGCCCCAGCGCTTGACTTTTAAAATTTTTAGCATGTTGAGTAAAATCCGATGCACTTACCCCAGGTGCTGCCCAAACGGCCAAATTCGCATTGACAATCATAAAGAAAACAATCAAAGAAGAATGTTCGTTTGAAATTTGTTGTGGAAGATACATTAAAATAGCCCGTAATCCACCACCAATTGACAATGCCCAAATCGTCATCCCACCAAACAAAATATAAATCAATGGATTAAGCAGAGCCGTAAATTTAGTTAAAATGGAACCCCCACCTAAACCGATTAGTAAATTTAAGACCCAAAAAATAATAAAAGCAATCAACCCTGGTAAGGAAATGCCTAGAAACTGAAAATTACCACCGATGTGAAGAGAAGCAGGCCAAATTTTTCCAATTAAAATCAATAAAGCAAGAGAACCTGTGTAAGTTTGCAATCCATACCACATAATTGCTGCGATACATCCTCTTAAAATTCCTGGTAGTAGAGCTCCTTTTTCTCCATAAGAAGCACGAAGCGACATAGCAAATGGAATGCCATAACGAGAACCCGCTTTCCCATTTAAAATCATTATTCCTGCAATCATAATTGAGCTAAAGAAAATGGCCAATAGAATATATTGAGGAGCAATTCCTAAAAAGAAAAAGCCGCCGACTGCAACATAATTTGGGACATTATGTACGGATCCCATCCATAATGTAAAATAATTAAAGGTTCCCCATGTTTGTTGTTTTTTCGTTTTAGGTAGTAAATCTGCTTGATAGCCTCGATCTTTAAAACGTTGCAACTGTTTATCTTGTTCAATTGACATAGCATCCCTCCTAAGTAAGCGTTATCATCCTAAATATAGCATGCTAAATCGCTGAATTCTTTAGATGAAGCGAACAAAAGAAAAAAAACACTTTAGTTAGAATGAATAGTTTTTATAAAAAGAAGAGGTAGGTATAAAAGGTTAGTGACGTATCCATAAAAAAAGCCCCTAACTGAATAGGGGCAAAGTTATACGCTAATCACACACTAGAGGAGTCAACTTGTTTAGAGGCAACGGTAACAAAAGGCAATGCGCCATCGGTATGAATTCGATCGCCACCACCATTACGAGCATGATAACTACTTGTAAAGTGAGGAACGATATCTACCTTTTGAACAAAAGAGCCTTTCTGCAATTCAGCAATCACAAAATCTCTTTCATGATCGACATCTGCATCAATTTTATGGGTAATTTGACCTGTAAACAAAGACAAACCAACGTGCTTGTCATACGTAGCAGCAGCTAACCAATCTGTTCTTCTACCACCTGGTAAATGCCAACCATCAGGTGTTTGCCAAATACGAATATGATGTCTTTTACGAGGATTTCCATCAATTTCCATTTCAAATGCAAGATCTTGCTTCCTTGAAAATAAAAACAAAGAACTAACAGGTGCAGTGGGGTACGATTTTCCAAAGACACTTGAATAGGTGATTTTCCACGAGCTATTTAAGGAAAGAGGATCCGCAATATGCCAACCACATTCTTTAAAAGCGTTTATAAGAGCTTCTTTAGATCCGTCGAAAGCTAAATTAATGGGATCACCTAATAGACCATCATTTGTTTTAGTCCGGCCAATAAAATAATCTGGGACATAAAATTTGGTTAACAATCGATTTAACCAAGGTAAGAAGAAATAGGCGGTAAACACCCAAAAGACAATGTAAATAAAAAAATGGATTTTTTTCGTAAAGATAGTTGCAAATAAATTTTGATAAATCAAAAAAGCCAGCACACATACAAGCATAAATTTAATTGCTCTAAGGCAACTATTTAGACTATTTTCAGACCATTTCAATTTGAAAACCTCCTATGGAATTGTCGTCTTGTTATCATTTAGTATACCTCATTCTACGAAGCATTTAAAAGCAATAGCCCATCACGCATTTTGACTGAAACTTAAAAAGGCCACAAAGAAACTAAGAATTTTAATCTCTTCCTGATAAAAAACTATCCCTAAGGCAATTAATAAGGTAGAATAAGGAGGATAGAAACAAATTAACGTTTTAAATGAGCGCTTATAAAGTGAGGTTAAAAAATGATTTATTATTATCTATTAGCCCTTGTGGTCCTGATAGTAGATCAAGTGACAAAATATTTGGTCGTACAAAACATTGAATTATACCAAGTAAAAGCTTTTTTACCCGGTGTTTTATCTTGGATGTACATTCAAAATACAGGAGCTGCATGGAGTATTTTAGAAGGACAAATGTGGTTTTTTTACGTGATTACAACCGTCGTGATCATTGGTGTTCTCTATATCATGCAAAAGTACGCTAAAGAAAGTCGCTTATTTTCAATGGGATTAGCCTTGATATTAGCAGGCGCTTTAGGAAACTTTATTGACCGCATTCGATTAGGATACGTAGTGGACATGGTTCGTATTGAACTAATTGATTTTCCGATTTTTAATGTAGCGGATATGTCGCTTAGTATTGGAGTAGCCTTGATTATCGTCTATGTTTTATTAGATGAGAAAAATAAAAAATTAGCTTAATGGAATGAGGAAAAGAAGCACATGACACAAATTTATACATTTACAATTAACGAAGAAAAAGGTAGAATCGATAAAGTTTTAGCAGAATTACTTCCCACTCATAGTCGTTCACAAATCCAACAATGGGTAAAAGAGGGAGCCGTTTATGTAAATGATGAAGCGGTAAAACAGAATTATAAAGTCAAATCAGGGGACCTTATTCAAGCAACAGAGCCAGATGCGGTTCCTTTAGAGATTATTGCAGAAGATATTCCTCTTGATATTGTCTATGAAGACGAAGATGTGATGGTTGTGAACAAACCTCAAGGAATGGTGGTTCACCCATCAGCAGGCCACATGACAGGAACCTTAGTAAACGCCTTGATGTATCACGTAAAAGACTTGTCTGGAATCAATGGTGTGATTCGTCCAGGGATTGTCCACCGTATTGACAAGGATACCTCTGGCTTGTTAATGGTTGCTAAAAACGATCAAGCTCATGAAAAATTAGCTGCACAATTAAAAGATAAAACTTCTCTGAGAGAATACGTAGCGTTGGTTCATGGCGAAATTCCACATGAAAAAGGAACCATTGATGCACCCATTGGCAGAGCAAAGGAAGATCGTAAAAAGCAGGCAATAATTGACGATGGCAGACCAGCTGTGACCCATTTTACAGTTATTGAACAATTTAGTGATTTTACTTTAGTCACATTGAAATTGGAAACAGGAAGAACCCATCAAATTCGTGTTCATATGCGTTATATTGGGTACCCTATTGCAGGAGATCCAACTTATGGGCCAAAGAAAACCTTAAAAGGGAACGGGCAGTTTTTACATGCGAAAACATTAGGCTTTAAACACCCTACAACAGGTGAATTTTTAACCTTTGAAGCACCGCTACCAACAATATTTGAAAATACTTTAGAAGAATTAAGAAATAACAATTGACATCTCCTTTAAAATTAGGTATTCTTAATTCAGTTAAAAATTTAATACTTTCCTTTAACAATAGTCCTGTGAGGCTAAGAAGGAGCATAAGTAAAACTAGGAATAGTTTTACACCTCAAAGATAACATTGTGCCCTCTTACTCTAACTAGGTAAGAGGTTTTTTTTTGGGAAAAATTAAGGAGGCGATGAACGTGATTCAAAAGGAAGTTGAAGTAGTAGATGAAGCAGCGATGAAACGGGCCTTAACTCGTATCACCTATGAAATCATCGAACGGAACAAAGGAATAGAAGATTTGGTTTTAGTCGGAATCAAAACAAGAGGGATTTATGTGGCTAAACGCATTGCAAGTCGATTAAAACAACTGGAAGGCGTGGAAATTCCAGTCGGAGAACTAGACATCTCATTATATAGAGACGATGTTCACACAAGCGATGGACGAGATCCAGAGCTAAATGGCTCACACATTCCGGTTTCAATTGAAGGCAAGCAAGTCATTCTAGTTGACGATGTTTTGTTTACTGGTCGTACGATACGCGCCGCTTTAGACGCACTGATGGATATCGCAAGACCACAAAAAATCTCATTAGCAGTCCTTGTAGACAGAGGACACAGAGAATTACCGATTCGAGCTGATTTTGTTGGGAAAAATATTCCAACCTCATTAGACGAACAAATTAAAGTCGAAGTCGAAGAAATCGATGGATTAGATAAAGTATCCATTAAAAAAATTAACTAACAAATCGAATAAAAAAGAATCGTGAAACTTTAACTGAGTCCAGAGAGGCACAGAAGGTCACCATAATGAATTGAATGTTTTGGAATCTCTCGTTTTAGATGAAAACAGGGAAACTTTAGCAAATTCAATGATTTAAAGAACCTGGAAGTCTCACATAGACTTTCAGGTTCTTTTTCTTTACAAAAAATGCATTGAAGTCACTTAATGTTGACTTTTAAAAACGAGGAGCAATTAAAAATGTCAGTTAAAGAAGTTAAAAGAAATCCAGATGTTGTCTTAGATATTCATGAAAAACCACCGGGGATTCAATGGTTTGGGTTAAGTTTGCAACACTTGTTTACCATGTTCGGAGCAACCGTATTAGTGCCCATCTTAGTTGGCTTAAATCCAGGAATTGCTTTAGTAACATCAGGATTAGGAACGTTACTTTATATCGGAATCACAAAAGGAAAAATTCCTGCCTATTTGGGAAGTAGCTTTGCTTTTATTACACCTATGCTTATGGTAATTAAAAATGGAGGGGGCTATCCTGCAGCCTTCCAAGGAGCCCTTTATGCTGGACTCGTTTACTGGATTGTTGCTTTAGTCATCAAAATGATCGGATCGGATTGGTTAGACAAAGTTCTACCACCAATCGTTGTAGGCCCTGTTGTGATGGTAATCGGATTAAGTCTTTCAGGTACAGCGGCAAACCAAGCCATGTATATTGGAGCCACAGCTGCTCCTGAAAATTATAGTGTGACTTACATTTTAGTCGCACTTGCAACACTAGCGATTACCATTATTTGCAACATGTATTTAAAAGGATTTCTAAGTTTAATTCCGATTTTAATCGGTATTGTTTCAGGCTACGTCATCTCGTTAATGGTTGGAATTGTCGACTTATCAGGAGTCGAAGCAGCCGCATGGTTCCAAGTTCCAAATTTCCAAATCCCATTTGTTTCATATAAACCAGCCTTTTCACTAGCTGCTCTAGCTACGATGGCGCCAATCGCCTTTGTCACAATGAGTGAACATATCGGTCATCTGATGGTATTAAATAAAATCACCACACGCAACTTTTTTAAGAAACCAGGATTATCAAGAACGATCTTTGCTGACGGTTCTGCAACAATTCTAGCTTCACTACTTGGTGGACCACCTGCAACGAGTTATGGAGAAAACATTGGTGTCTTAGCATTAACAAGAGTGCACAGTGTCTTCGTTATCGGAGGAGCTGCAACTTTAGCCATCCTCTTTGGATTTATCGGCAAGGTTAGCGCCGTTATCTTAAGTATACCGGGGCCAGTTATTGGCGGCATCAGCTTCCTATTATTCGGAGTCATCGCTTCAAGCGGCTTAAGAATCTTGATTGACAACAAAATTGATTTTGATAAAAAACGCAACTTGATTATCGCTTCAGTTATCTTAGTCATTGGAATTGGCGGTGCGTTCCTAGAATTTGGTTCGCTAACCCTTTCTGGTATGAGTTTAGCAACAGTCGTAGGAATTATTTTAAACTTAGTATTGCCACATCAAGCAAAAAGTGAAACCAATTAATACAGTCTAACAGCAAGCAAAACATTTAATGGAGGGGAAAATCATATGACAACAACTATTCAAAAATTACATTTAGAGAATCTTGTATCTGTTGAAGCACTATCAAATAAAGAGGTAATGGCCTTAATCAAACGCGCTGGAGAATTTAAAAAAGGTGCCGTATACGCGCCGCCAGAGCAAAAATATGCAGTCAACCTTTTTTTTGAAAATAGTACCCGAACCCATAAAAGTTTTGAAATGGCTGAAAAAAAATTAGGCATCGATATCATTGATTTTGAAGTTTCTACTAGTAGTGTGAATAAAGGAGAAACGCTGTATGATACCGTCTTAACAATGGATGCCTTAGGAGTGGACGTCGCTGTTATTCGACACGGAGACGAAGCTTATTACGAAGAATTGATTGCTAGTACTGGAATTAAATTAGCCGTCGTAAACGGCGGTGATGGAAGTGGACAACACCCAAGCCAGTGTCTACTAGATTTGATGACAATTTATGAAGAATTCGGTCGTTTTGAAGGATTAAAAGTAGCCATCGTAGGCGATTTAACGCATTCAAGAGTAGCCAATTCTAACATGCAAATGTTAAAACGACTAGGAGCAGAAGTCTATTTTTCAGGTCCAGAAGAATGGTATGATCCAGCTTTTGACGAATTTGGCACCTATCTTCCAATAGATGAACTTGCACCACTTGTTGACGTCATGATGTTGTTACGTGTTCAACACGAACGCCATGAATATTATGGCAACTTTTCAAAAGAAAAATACCTTGCAATGCACGGATTAACAGAAGAAAGAGAACAAAAAATGAAAGAAATGGCGATTATCATGCACCCAGCGCCTGTTAATCGCGATGTTGAACTGCAAGGAACGTTAGTCGAGTGTGAGCGTTCACGTATTGTTCAACAAATGACTAATGGTGTATACACAAGAATGGCAATTTTAGAAGCAGTTTTATAAAGAGATGAATCAGCAACAGGTTCGATGGTTGAATTTGTTGCTGATTTTATGCGAATAAAAAAATTTGGAATGGAAAGAGGCGGTTTAAAAATGATCACATGGATAAAAAATGCAAAAATGCTAACTCATAAGGATACATTAGAACCTATTGAATTGCTAATTAAAGACACTAAAATCGAGGCAATCGGGCTAGAGTTAGAAAAAATAGGCTTAACAGCCGATAAAATCATTGACGCTAAGGGAAGTCTAGTGACGCCCGGCTTAGTAGACGTCCATGTTCATTTAAGAGAACCAGGATTCACGTATAAAGAAACCGTTGCCTCAGGAAGTTTAGCGGCTGCACGAGGAGGATTTACAACGGTGTGTGCCATGCCGAATACCAATCCGGTTCCAGATACACCAGGAAAATTCGCTGCCATACAACAAAAAATTAAAGACGATGCGGTCATAAAGGTGTTGCAATATGCACCCATTACAACCGGTTTAAAAAGTGAAGAGCTTGTAGACCAAGCAGCATTAATTAAAGAAGGCGCATTTGCCTTTACAAATGATGGCGTTGGAGTTCAAACGGCAGGTACAATGTATTTAGCCATGCAAGAAGCCGCCAAAAATAACGTAGCCATTGTCGCTCACACAGAAGATGATTCCTTATTATTTGGAGGCGTCATGCATCAAGGTGGCATGTCTGAAAAACTAAATTTACCAGGGATTTTAAGCATTACTGAAGCGTCTCAAATTGCTCGAGATGTGTTATTAAGTGAAGCAACTGGGGCTCATTATCATGTCTGTCATGTTTCAACAAAAGAAAGTGTGCGGGTTATTCGCGATGCTAAACGAGCAGGAATTCACGTAACTGCAGAGGTTACTCCTCATCATTTACTACTCTGTGAAGACGATATCCCTGGAGACACTGGCATTTATAAAATGAATCCACCACTGAGAGGTGAAGACGATCAAGCAGCTTTACTTGAAGGATTATTAGATGGAACACTTGATTTTATTGCAACGGACCATGCCCCCCACGGCAAGGAAGAAAAAGAAGCTTCTATGTTAACTTCCCCCTTTGGAATTGTCGGTATCGAAACGGCTTTTGCTTTAATGTATACCCATTTTGTAAAAACGGGAATTGTAACCTTCACTCAACTGATTGAATGGATGAGCACCAAACCAAGCGACGTTTTCCAATTAAATTCAGGAAGAATCGCTGTTGGCGAAACAGCCGACTTGGCCTTTTTCAATCTTGAAGAAGAAGAAGTCATCGATGCAGCTGATTTTAAATCACTAGCAAGCAACACACCATTTATTGGATGGACGGTATCAGGCTTAACAGAAATGACCATAGTTGACGGAAAACTAGTCTATTCGAAAGGGGCATAATCAATGGATCGCTTATTATTACTAGAAGATGGCACAATATTTAAAGGCAAAGGATTTGGAGCACCGCAAGAAGTAACCGGAGAAGTAGTCTTTACAACCGGGATGACAGGTTACCAAGAAACGATTACGGATCAGTCCTACAATGGTCAAATGATTGCTTTTACATTTCCACTTGTAGGCAATTACGGCATTAATCGGGACGATTTCGAGTCCATTGAACCTACTTGTAAAGGTGTTATTGTAAAGGAGCATGCGCGAGTTGCATCGAATTGGCGTAACCAAATGACCCTAGACGAATTTCTAAAAAAACGCAACATCCCAGGGATATCTGGAATTGATACAAGAAAATTAACCCGACTTCTAAGAGATAAAGGAACGATTAAGGGCATGATTACGAATGATACAAAAGACCTAGAACATGCTTTTGATCAGTTAAGAGCGATTGTCTTGCCAACGAATCAAGTCGCTCAAGTGTCAACTACAAAAGCATACCCAAGTCCAGGGAACGGTCGAAATATTGTTGTAATTGATTTTGGCCTAAAGCACAGTATTTTAAGAGAATTAAGCAACCGAAATTGTCACTTAACGGTTTTACCCTACGATACAGACAGCCAAACTATTTTAGATTTACAACCGGATGGCGTGATGTTAACAAACGGTCCTGGAGATCCAAAAGATGTCCCAACAGCGCTAGAGATGATTCGAGGGATTCAAGGAAAGGTGCCGATTTTCGGTATCTGTTTAGGGCACCAACTGATTGCACTGGCAAATGGAGCCGATACGTTTAAATTAAAATTTGGTCATCGTGGTTTTAATCATCCAGTAAAAGAGATTGCGACTGGACGCATTGACTTCACCTCTCAAAATCATGGGTACGCAGTAGATCATAAAACAATAGCGGGAACCGATTTAATTGTGACTCATACTGAATTAAACGATGGAACCGTTGAAGGAATCAAACACCGGGATCATCCAGTTTTCAGTGTTCAATTTCATCCAGATGCAGCACCGGGCCCACATGATGCGGTTCATTTATTTGATCAATTTATGGAATTAATCGACGCTGGAAAGGAGCAACAATCGGATGCCTAAAAGAAGTGATTTAAAGAAAATATTAGTAATCGGTTCCGGACCAATTGTCATTGGACAAGCGGCCGAATTTGATTATGCCGGCACACAAGCCTGTTTAGCATTAAAAGAAGAGGGATATGAAGTTGTTTTAATCAACTCAAATCCAGCAACTATTATGACGGATCAAGAGATTGCAGATAAAGTTTACATTGAACCGATTACCTTGGAATTTGTATCTAGTATCCTTAGAAAAGAGTTGCCTGACGCAATCGTACCAACCTTAGGAGGGCAAACGGGCTTAAATATGGCCATGGAATTAGCCAACTCTGGCATCTTAGAAGAGTTGTCCATCGAATTGTTGGGGACAAAATTAAGTGCAATTGACCAAGCGGAAGACCGCGATTTATTTAGGCAATTAATGCATCAACTTGGCGAGCCCGTTCCTGAAAGTGACATTGTTCATACGGTTGCTGAAGCGGTTAAATTTTCAGAACAAGTTGGATTTCCATTAATTGTTCGACCTGCTTTTACCTTAGGGGGAACAGGTGGCGGAATTTGTGACAACTTAAAAGAACTGGAAGAAATCGTAGCTAATGGATTAAAGCTTTCACCTGCTAATCAATGTTTAGTCGAAATGAGCATTGCAGGCTTTAAAGAAATCGAATATGAAGTGATGCGAGACAGTCATGACAATGCGATGGTTGTGTGCAACATGGAAAATTTTGATCCAGTTGGGATTCACACAGGGGATTCGATTGTGGTTGCTCCAAGTCAAACGTTATCTGATGTCGAGTACCAGATGTTACGAGATTCTTCCCTAAAAATTATTCGTGCCTTGGGAATTGAGGGAGGATGTAATGTTCAGTTAGCCCTTGATCCAAATAGCTTCCAATATTATATTATCGAAGTTAATCCAAGAGTGAGTCGTTCTTCCGCACTTGCAAGTAAAGCTACGGGTTACCCAATTGCTAAGCTAGCAGCCAAAATTGCAGTTGGCTTAACATTGGATGAAATGAAAAACCCAGTGACTGGAACAACCTATGCGCAATTTGAACCGGCTTTAGATTATGTGGTAACCAAAATCCCAAGATGGCCTTTTGATAAATTTGAAAATGGCGATCGTAAACTAGGAACCCAAATGAAAGCAACTGGCGAGGTAATGGCGATTGGTCGAACAATTGAAGAGTCCCTTTTAAAAGCCGTGCGCTCTTTAGAAATTGGAGCCCTTCATGTTTCAATCCCTGCTGCCAAAAAAGTCAGTGATGAAGCATTAGTTGAAAAAATGATTAAAGCTCAAGACGATCGTTTGTTTTATTTAGTAGAAGGAATTAGACGAGGCTACACAATTGAAGAATTAGCCGAATTAACAAAAATTGATTTGTTTTTCTTAGACAAATTGTTGCATATTGTAGAAATTGAAAACGAACTACAAGCCCAACCAGAAAATATCGCTACTTTGAAAATGGCAAAAGAGTATGGTTTTTCAGATAGCGTCATTGCAGAGTTATGGCAGAAAAAAACGAATGAAGTAGCCGAATTACGCTACCAAAATGAGATTGTTCCTGTTTACAAAATGGTTGATACTTGTGCAGCGGAGTTTGAATCTACAACGCCTTATTTTTACAGCACCTACGAAGAAGAAAATGAGAGCATCGTTACTGAAAAAGAATCCATTTTGATTATTGGATCAGGTCCCATTCGAATTGGGCAAGGAGTTGAATTTGACTACGCTACCGTTCATTCGGTTAAAGCTATCCAGAAATTAGGCTATGAAGCCATTATTATGAATAGCAATCCCGAAACCGTTTCAACAGATTTCTCAATTTCAGATAAATTGTATTTTGAACCCTTAACAGTCGAAGACGTGATGCATGTTATTCGGTTGGAAAAACCAAAAGGCGTTATCGTTCAATTTGGCGGACAAACGGCCATTAATCTTGCTGAACCCTTAACCAAATTAGGCATTCATATTTTAGGAACAAGTGTGGAAGATCTAGATCGAGCTGAAAATCGAGATTTATTCGAGCAAGCCCTACAAGAACTAAACATACCACAACCACTTGGTGCAACTGCCTTAAGTACAACGGAAGCTGTCACGATAGCCAATGAAATTGGGTATCCTGTTTTGGTTCGACCAAGCTACGTCTTAGGTGGACGAGGAATGGAAATTGTTGAAAATCAAAAAGACTTAGAAAACTATATGGGAAATGCTGTAAAATCTTCTCCCGAGCATCCCGTTTTAATCGACCGTTATTTACTTGGAAAAGAATGCGAAGTCGATGCCATTAGTGATGGAACAGACGTATTGATTCCAGGAATTATGGAGCATATCGAGCGAGCTGGCGTCCATTCTGGAGATTCGATGGCCGTTTACCCGCCACAACAATTAAGCGAAGAGCTAAAACAAAAAATCGTTGATTATACCAAGCGATTGGCACTTGGATTAAATTGTATCGGCATGATGAATATCCAATTTGTTATTTTTGAAGAAGAAGTTTATGTCATAGAAGTAAACCCACGAGCAAGCCGAACCGTGCCTTTCTTAAGTAAAGTCACAGGTATTCCGATGGCACAAGTAGCAACCCATTGTATCTTAGGAGAGTCCTTAGCTAAACAAGGCTACCAAAGCGGTTTATACCCAGAATCGAATCGCGTCCATGTAAAAGCGCCTGTCTTCTCATTCGCCAAATTGCTTAGTGTGGATACAAACTTAGGACCTGAAATGAAATCTACTGGCGAAGTAATGGGAACAGATAAAACACTAGAAAAAGCCTTGTACAAAGCTTTTGAGGGAAGCAACCTTCATTTAGCTGATTACGGAACCGTCCTATTCACCATTGCGGATGAAGACAAAGAAGAAGCTGTCTTATTAGCCAAACGTTTTAATGCAATTGGGTACCAAATTATGGCAACTACAGGAACTGCTAATTATTTCAAACACAAAGGCATTCAAGTAAAAGAAGTGGATAAAATCTCAGCAAATGAAGACGAAAAAAATGTGTTAAATGCCATCAGACAAAATCGTTTGCAAGTGGTTGTAAACACAATGGGACGGGATAAAGAAGTGCAAACCGACGGATTTTTAATTCGCCGTGAAGCAGTTGAACATGGTGTACCGTTGTTCACCTCGTTAGATACAGCGAATGCGATTTTAAAAGTCTTAGAATCACGCTCATTCGATACAGCACCCTTATAGTCAAACTTGTTAGGAGGAATTTTATGTTACAAGAACTCATGACGGTTGTTGATCAAAAACAACTTGCACCTAAGATTTTTGAAATGCGTTTAACAGGTGATCTCGTTAAAGAAATGCATATTCCTGGTCAATTTTTGCATATTTTAGTTCCACAAGCTGACCTTCTCCTTAGAAGACCCATCAGCATTGCAGAAATTGTACCTGAACGAAATGAATGTTCCATTATTTACCGAATTGAAGGGGCTGGGACAGAAAAGTTAAGTCTTTTAAAAGGTGGCGATTCCCTTGATGTAATGGGACCACTTGGCAATGGCTTTTCATTGGAAACTGTTGAAAAAGGACAAACAGCTTATATTATTGGTGGGGGAATTGGCGTTCCTCCTTTATATGAACTTTCAAAACAACTTGTTAAAAAAGGCGTGGAAGTGAAACATATTTTTGGTTTTGCAACTAAAGACGTCATTTTTTACGAAAAAGAATTTTCTAAATTAGGCGACATTCATTTAGCAACAGATGATGGTTCTAAGGGGAAACATGGACATGTGGGTCACTTATTGGATACCTTGCAAGAAAAACCGAATGCTGTCTATGCTTGCGGTTCAAGAGGCTTATTAATGGCTGTTGAAAATCGTTATGAGAATCAGAATGCCTTTTTATCCTTAGAAGCGCGCATGGCTTGCGGGATGGGGGCATGCTATGCTTGTGTTTGCCCTAAAAAATCAGATCCTACTGGTCAATCAAGTTTTAAAGTATGTGACGAAGGACCCGTTTTTAAAGTGGGAGAGGTGGTTTTATAATGAATCGTTTAGCTATTAGCTTACCTGGGTTAGAGTTAAAAAATCCAATTATGCCGGCAAGTGGATGTTTTGGTTTTGGTGAAGAATATGCCAAATATTTCGATTTAAATCAATTAGGCTCTATCATGGTGAAAGCTTGTACCCTAGAACCTCGTTTTGGTAATCCAACGCCGCGTGTTGCTGAAACGACAAGTGGCATGTTAAATGCCATCGGCCTCCAAAATCCAGGATTAGAGGTGATTTTAACAGAGAAACTCCCTAAACTAGAGCAATACGATGTCCCGATTATTGCCAATGTGGCAGGATCAACAAAAGAAGATTATGTAGAAGTATGTCGAGAAATTTCAAAAGCACCGAATGTAACGGCAATTGAACTAAATGTATCTTGTCCTAATGTAAAACATGGGGGGATTGCCTTTGGAACAGATGAAAAAGTCATCTTTGATTTGACTCAAGCAGTTAAAGCAGTATCCAGTGTGCCAATTTATGTCAAACTCTCACCAAATGTAACCGACATTGTACCAATTGCAAAAGCAGTAGAAGCAGCTGGAGCTGATGGGATTTCAATGATTAACACATTATTAGGCATGCGCATCGATTTAAAAACAAAGCAACCCATTTTAGCAAATAAGACAGGCGGTTTATCAGGACCAGCCATCAAACCTGTTGCCATTCGCTTGATTCATCAAGTGAGTCACAGCGTGAACATTCCTATAATCGGAATGGGAGGCATTTATACAGTTGATGACGTGCTAGAAATGTTTATGGCGGGAGCAAGTGCAGTGGCTGTTGGAACAGCCAACTTTACAGATCCTATGATTTGCCCTAAACTGATTGAAGAGCTGCCAAGACGAATGGATGAACTTGGAATATCTTCGCTAGAAGCACTCATTAAAGAAGTAAGGGAAGGAAGATAACATGCAAACAAAACCAATTATCGCATTGGATTTTTCAACAAGCGAAGAAATAAAAAATTTTTTAACCCATTTTAAGGATGAACAACTATTTGTTAAAGTTGGAATGGAATTGTATTACCAGAACGGACCAGAAGTCGTTAAATGGATGAAAAGCTTAGGTCATCAAATTTTCTTAGATTTAAAATTACATGATATTCCAAATACAGTTGAACGTTCAATGAAAGGTTTGGCCGCATTGGATGTCGATATGATTAATGTCCATGCTGCTGGAGGAAAACAAATGATGGAAGCTGCTATGAGTGGGATAATAGCTGGTACGCCGACTGGAAGCCAACGCCCTAGTTTGATTGCCGTAACACAATTAACCTCTACGACACAAGAAGCTATGCGGACAGAACAATTAATTCAAGTACCCTTGCTTCAAAGCGTGATTCATTATGCTAAATTAACTCAAAGTGCAGGACTCGATGGCGTGGTTTGTTCAGCTTTAGAAGCTCAACTGATTAAAGAAAATACATCAAATGAATTCTTATGTGTAACACCTGGAATTCGTCCAAGTGGGGATGAAAAAGGCGATCAAAAACGTGTTGCAACACCAAGTCGTGCAAGGGAAGCAGGTTCGAGTTTTATCGTGGTAGGTCGCCCTATTACCCAAGCAGCAGATCCTGTTAAAAGCTATCATACAATAAAAAATCAATGGAATGGAGTCGAAGCATAAATGTCGATTGAAAAAAAGATTGCCCAAGATTTATTAGAAATAAAAGCAGTAAGTTTAAGTCCAAATGAACCATATACATGGGCAAGTGGGATTAAAAGCCCTATTTATTGCGATAACCGAATTACGATGAGCTACCCAAGCGTACGACGTGAAATTGCAAGGGGCTTAGCAGAACTGATTAAGCGTGATTATCCTGAAGCAGAAGTAATTGCTGGTACGGCTACAGCTGGAATTCCTCACGCTGCATGGGTTGCAGAGCTATTAGATTTGCCAATGGTGTACATTCGTGGCAAAGCAAAAGACCACGGCAAAGGCAATCAAATCGAGGGACGCATTACTAAAAACCAAAAAATGGTCATCATTGAAGACTTGATTTCCACTGGTGGAAGTGTGATTGATGCGGCTGTGGCTGCAAAAAATGAAGGTGCAGATGTAATAGGGGCAGCCGCCATCTTTACATACGAATTGCCAAAAGGGATTGAAAATTTTAAAAAGCATCAATTATCCTTTGCAACCTTAACCAATTATTCTACTCTGATTGACGTTGCGTTAGAGCTTGGAACGATTGAAGCGAATGACTTAAATTTATTAAAAGAGTGGAAGCAAGATCCAACTAATTGGAAAAAATAAGAAGAGCCCGTCACTTAAATTAGTTGAGATACTAGATTGTTCCTGATGAAAAAATATGGTAAACTAGCTAATAATTAAAATAAAAAGAGCAAAGAGGTGAGTGAGATGATGAATACCTATAAGTTAATATTAATTATGCTCCCGCCGCTTCCCGCAGTGAGATGTTTTTTTTCAACCCTTTAATCATTATTAGGAGGAGTTATTTTGAAAAAAAGCATCACAACTCAAGCACCATCTTTATTATTACTCATTGTTTTAGTTGGTTTTCCACAAATCAGCGAAACGATTTTTACACCTTCCTTGCCAGACATCGCAAGTGATTTTGAGACGACACTAGGAACGGTACAGCTAACCTTAAGTATTTATTTTTTAGCTTTTGCCTTAGGAGTCTTTTGCTGGGGAATTGTTTCTGATTTTATTGGACGTCGCCCTGCAATTCTATATGGTGTGATTCTTTACGGAATTGGTAGTTTGCTATGTTTTCAAGCAAAATCAATTGAATTCTTATTAGCTGCCCGTTTTATACAAGCTTTTGGAGCAAGCACAGGTTCAGTTGTTACCCAAACCATTTTAAGAGAAAGCACAAATGGTTTGAGACGACATACTTTATTTGCTCAAATTTCTGCAGCACTAGCCTTTACACCTGCTATTGGTCCTTTAATTGGTGGAGTAGTAGACCAATTTTGGGGATTTCGAGCTGTCTTTTTTGGATTGGTTATAATGAGTCTTTTCGTTTTTAGCTATGCTTATTTTCGCTTAGGCGAGACCTATGATGTTAAGCAACGATCAAAAGTGAAATTGCTTCCTATTGTAAAACGCTTTTTAAAAAACCAACACGTTTTGATTTATGGTTTTTTGATTGGAACAATCAATGGCATTTTATTTAGTTACTATGCAGAAGCGCCATTTATTTTTATTGAGTATTTTCATTTTTCAACAGCTAGCTATGGCTTCCTTGGAATGATTGTCGCAGTAGCAAGTATTTTAGGTTCACTTTTGTCAAAGCGTTTAGTCACAAGTAGACAACCAGAAAAAATTATTTTAGATGGAATCAAAATAATGCTGGTAGGCATAAGTATTCTTTTAGCTGTTAGTGTGTCAACTTTTTTTGTTCCAGAATGGCAATGGATCATGTTGCTAGTGGGGATTTTTATCACGTTACTTGGAACAGGAACGGCTTTACCTAATTGTTTAAGTCTTGCGTTAGTGGATTTTCAGGATGTCATTGGATCTGCTGGTGGATTGTTTAGTTTAGGATACTATCTATTGGTCAGTATGGTTACGTTTGGCATGAGCTTTGTTCACAATGGAACGCTCTGGGCAATGCCTTGCTATTTTTTGCTAATTGGTCTCATGATGTTGAAATTAGCAAAAAAGTTGACTAGCAAGTAGTTTAGATTATGTTTTAAGAATAACTAAAAAACGATCGAAATCACCTAAGATTTTGATCGTTTTTTCTATCATATTTCATTTTTTTGAATCACATCAATATAAGAAGTCATCATAGCATTCATCGTCCCTCGCTGTTCCATCGAATTAGCCATCAACGCATTGTCTGTAATGATGCCATGGGCCGTAGTTGATAAATACTGATTAAATTCAGCTGGTTCGTCAACAGTCCACAAAAAGATCGGTTGTTTGCTTTCAAAAAATTCAGGAGCTGCCATAGTATGTTTTAAGGTTAAAAATTGGAAAGCTGGATATTCTTTACTAGGTAACATTGAAACAATCATGCCAACTTGTATATCGTGATTGACTTCTTTAACCTGATTCAAAAAAGCTTCATTGGTGGATTGGATCAAATAGGAATCAACAACGTCTTTTTCTGCCAATAAATCAGCTAATTGTTTAGGCATATCTAAACTGTCTTGTTTACTTGTTTTAATATCTAATAAAAGAGGTTGCTTCGCAGTTTTAGCTAAGTCAATTGCTTCTTCCAATGTTGCAATCGGCGCTTGAAAATTATTTTGTTTCAACGTCAGTTTATTTAATTCTGCAAGTGTTAATTGATGAACTTTTTTCTTTTTACGCGCTAACCGTTTCAAACTTGCATCATGCATTAAAATAAAATGTTCATCTTTTGTTTGCCGAACATCTAATTCAATATAGGCAGGCTTATAAGGGAGGGCTGCTTGAATGGATGAAAGTGTATTTTCAACGCCTCCAGCTTTGTAGCCCCTGTGGGCAATTATTTTCGAATTGGATTTAGGCACGCCCAATACTCCTTGTGGAAAGCTAAGTGGGGCAGTGTTGGACGGAATCCGAGATTCAATTTTGACATTTTTCGATCTAGGACCATCTAGAGGTGAAAAAAAGAAACATAAGAAAAAAAATAAAAAGAGTAGCTTTAAAATAACAAGCCCCCAAGTGTAAAATAAGACTTTCATTTGATCACCTTCCATTAGAATAGTGTAACAAAAAAAAGATAAAAAAAGAAGTTACTGTTTTTTAAATAAAAGTTAAGTATACTGGTAAGAGTTATTCTTCGATAAGAAATAACCCATTTAACCAAAAAGGAGACGATAAAGTGACCTACTACGACTGGCGTAAGGTAGAAAAACAATTTTATTTCCCAACAACGGATCCCTATATTCTAAAAAAACCTGCTTTTCAATATTTGATAATTAAGCGATCAAACCCACTTCAAAAAGAAAGCTTTATTGAAGAAATGGAATGGGTGCTTGCCGTTTCAAAAGCAATCAAATTGAAATCAAATCAAACAAATAAAAATCCAGATTATCAACTTTTTCCAATTGAATGTCGTTGGATTCAATCGGATGTTGGCGAACAAATTGATTTTCAATTGATGATTCGTCAACCTCGGTTTATCAATGAAAAACTACTTCAGCAAGCCGTGTTAAGTAAAAATAATTTAACGCATCAGTTCTTTTTAGAACAACCCGAACCCACGTTACGTGTTTTTTGTCTACATAAAGGTTCTTACCACACAGAAGAAGATTGTTTAAACAAAATGACACACTATTGTCAAAGTAAAGGATACCAACGAGTTGGAAAAGATTACGAAGAGATTTATGTAGCTGATTTTAGAAATCATACTCCTGAACAATTAAAAACCGTTCTATCTTTTGAAATAGAAAAAACGACCTAATTTAACTAATTAGGTCGTTTTTTTTAATTTACACGCAATGATTCAACCAGTTCCTTATCAGGCGTTACATAGACCGTCTTTTGACCTTCGTAAATCACAAAGCCAGGTTTGGCTCCATTTGGTTTCCGAATGGCTTTAACGGGTACGTAATCGACTGGTACAAGTGCTGAAAGTTGTGACTTCGAATAGTAAGCCGCAATATTGGCAGCTTCAAGAATGGTTTCTTCACTAGGGTCTGCATGTTGAATAATGACATGAGAACCGGGAATGTTTTTTGTGTGAAGCCAAATATCACTTTTTCTTGCCAATTTAAGTGTTAATTCGTCATTTTGTAAATTGTTTTTCCCGACTAAAATGACGGTTCCATCTGTTGCATGGTATTTTTCAGGCTTGCTTTTTTGTGCTTTCATTTGTTTTTTCTTAGTTTTTTTCTTTTTAAGATAACCAACCTGCGTCAATTCTTCCTTAATTTCAGCCACATCTTTTGGCGTTGCTAAAGATAACTGAGTAGAAACCGATTCTAAATAATCAATTTCTCCCATCGTTAAATCAATTTGCTCGGTCACATAAGCAATGGCATTTTTAAGTTTTTGATATTTTGCAAAATATTTTTGTGCATTTTGAGAAGGATTTTTTCGAATATCCAATTTGATTGTAATAGGAGCATCTTCTTCATAGAAGTTGGGCAGTTTAATCTCTGGTGCCCCGCGTTTAAATTCATGAAGATAGGCGGTTAAAATTTCACCTTTAATTCGATAATCATCTGCCAATTCCGTTTCAGCCATTGTTTTATGCAATTTTTCTAACTTTTTCACATTTTTTTGCAATTCATTGTTTACCAATCGAATCAATTCAGATCCTTGCTGGTGAACACGATCCTTTTCAGCTTTCCCGCCATAGTAAGCATCTAATAATTCACTTAGTAACGGAAAGGTTTTTTGTTCCCCCTCCAAACTTAAAAATGGGGTAGGGGTAAAGAAATCTTTTTGTGTGTTAGTCGTTAATGTTGGTGTTGCATTGCCATCTTTAACTTCGCTAATTAAACTTACAAAAACCTCCGGTAATAAAGCTAGATTACTTTCACTTCGAAAAATTATTTCAGCGGCTGTATCTCCGCCAATTCCTTGATACGTCGTTTGAAGTTGTCTTTGAATGGACAATTCTGAAGCTGAATCTAACGTTTCGCTAATTTCTTGTTTCGTAACGGTAAAAGGGTTTAATTTATCTTGATGAGGTGGATTTAGATAGGTAGCACCCGGCATAACAGATCGGTAGCTATTTAAGCTTGCTGGGACATGTTTAATACAGTCAATAATACGTTTTGATTCTTGGTCGATTAAGAAAATATTACTATGGCGTCCCATTAACTCAACAATTAAAACAACGTTATGGATATCGCCAATTTCATCCCGACTTTTAAAGGTAAAATGAATAATCCGGTCATTGCCAATTTGCTGGATATCCTCTAAAATTGCTCCTTCTAATTGCTTTCTCAATAACATACAAAAATTAGGCGGTGTATTTGGGTTTTCATATGGAATCTGTGTAACTTGTATTCTTGCGTAACTTGGATGAGCAGACAATAACACACGGTGGTTTTTACCGTTTGCGCGCATCACTAAAATAATTTCACTTTGATAAGGTTGATGAATTTTTGACAAGCGTCCGTTTTTTAACAAACTCTTTAATTCATCGACCATGGCATGAGTGAAAATTCCATCAAATGACATAGGATTTCCTCACTTTCATTAATTGAATAGGCATAAATAACAATCAAAAAAAATTTCTTTTTTTGTCGCCAACACTCTTATTATAACGTTTATTTCACTAAAAGTATATGGAGGATAAAAATGCCTTACTTCTTATGATAAAGAAAAAATAAGAGAGTCTTCAAACAATATTAGTTGACTTTTTTTTTGTAAAAAAGGTAAAATAAACGAAAGTTTGTGTATTTTAGGAGGAATGATTTTGGATTGGTTCTACGAAGAAGGCCCCAGAGGTCCTGAAAATTGGAAAAATATCTGTGCGATTTTTCATAAAGCTGAAAATGAAAGTTTACAATCGCCTATTAATTTAAAAGAAGCAGAGGTTACAGCTGCGATGGATGGAAATCTACTTGATTTTGATTACCACGCAACAAATTTTAGATCCTCCTTTTTTAATCATACGGTCCATTTAAATCCTGTGGCAGGAGAAAAAATCAATCACGTAGTCTTTAATCATAAACGTTATACATTAGAAGATATCCATTTTCATCTACCTAGCGAACATTTGATTAACAGTCAGCAATTTCCTTTAGAAATGCACCTTGTTCATCGTTCAGCAAAAAACGAGTTGCTCGTTATTGGCGTCGTAGCAGAACCTACTCAAGTGCCCTTAAATAAAAAATTAGCGAAAATTGATAACATTGCATTAAATCCAAGAAATGCAGCTAGAGGATTTATAGTTCCTATTCTGTTAACACAATTGTTGCCTGAAAAACGTACTTTTTTTAATTATAGTGGGTCCCTTACAACACCGCCAACAGAAGGTCCCGTTGAATGGCTTGTATTTAAAATGCCCGTTTACATGCGCCAAGGACTTTTAAAAGCTTTTGAGGAGCAGATTGGCAAAACCAATCGTCCTGTTCAAGAAAGAAAAGGGCGGCCCGTTTATTTAGCAGACAACTAGCCTTAATTAGTGAAATCTGCTTGACAAATAAGATTGAAACATAGTAAGATTGATTTATCAAAGAAAACAAAGGAGTGCCACACATGAAAACAACACCAACGAATCTAAAACAATTAAATCGCAATTGGCAAAGCCAAAATAGATAGGTTGGATTTCATGAGAGTACTCATAGATGCAGCCTTCAGACAGACTTTCTGAACTTGTATCTATGTTGGTTTATTTGAGAATTTACATTAAAATTCCACCGCATAGAAACGGATACCCTGATTCTATGTGGTTTTTGTTTTGCTAAAAACAGCTTCCACAATGGTTCTATTCATTGGGAAGCTGTTTTTTTATTCATAAAATAGGTAGAGGAGTTTTATAAATGAGACAATGGACTAGTCAACGATGGCAAAGCAAAAAGACGATATCAAACAATGAAATAATAATTTATTGGAGGAAAAACAATGAAAAAAATGATTGGTTTTATTACCGTATTGGTTATTCTGTTAAGCGTTGCGTTTGTAACAGAAACTAAAAAACAAGCAACAAAAGAAAAAGAGATTCCAATTGTAGGAATTTTACAACTAACGAGCCATCCAGCACTGGATAAGATTTATGAAGGCATCATGGATGCTCTAAAAGAAGAAGGGTTTGTCGATAAAAAAAATATCAAAATTGATTTTCAAAATGCACAAGGAGATCAAAGCAATTTAAAAACAATGAGTGAACGTTTTGCCAATGAACAAGCTGCTGTAATGGTAGGAATTGCTACACCTTCAGCACAAGCATTAGCAAATGCTTCAAAAGAAATCCCAATTGTTTTAGGTGCTGTAACAGATCCAAAAGGTGCAGGATTAGTGGCAGACAATCAGCATCCAGGAGGTAACATTACTGGTGTAAGTGATTTAACGCCAATCAAAGCACAGTTTAACTTAATCAAAACCCTTCTTCCAAACGCTAAAAAAATAGGCATTATCTATTCATCAAGTGAAGATAATTCAGTTGTTCAAGGCAAACAAGCAGAAGAAGAAGCCAAAAAATCGGGTTTAGAACCTATTACAGCAACGGTTTCTTCAACTAATGATGTTAATCAAGTAGCCACTAACTTAGCTGAAAAAGTTGATGCTATCTATGTTCCCGCTGATAATACCGTGGCTAGTGCCATGAATACTTTAATTTCAGTCACAGATGCCAAAGGAATTCCTGTATTTCCAGCTGTCGATACAATGGTAGCTGAAGGTGGGTTAGCAACCGTTGGATTAAACCAATACGAACTAGGAAAAATGACGGGGAAAATGACGGCTGATTTATTAAAAGGGAAGAAAAAAGCAGCAACTACACCGATTGAATATTTAAAACATGGAGATACCATTATTAATCCTAAAAAAGCAGAAAAACTAGGCATCACCATTCCGAAAGAAATGTTAGATCACGCAATCATCAATTAATGAGTATTGGAGGAAGAATAAATGAATTTAATCGTTACAGCAACTTCACAAGGATTATTATGGGGCGTAATGGCGCTAGGAATTTTTATTACCTTTAGAATTTTAGATTTACCTGATATGACAGCAGAAGGGTCCTTTCCTTTAGGTGCTGCCGTTTGTACCAAGTTAATATTATCAGGTGTTCATCCAATAGTGGCAACACTAGTCGCATTTATTAGTGGCATGTTGGCAGGGGCCATCACAGGATTTTTAATTACAAAATGCAACATTCCAGGATTACTAGCTGGAATTTTAACGATGACGGGTTTGTATTCCATTAATCTTCGAATTATGGGACGTGCTAATTTAAGCCTACTTGGCAAGGAAAAGCTTAATGATCTGCTTCGCCCCTTACAGTTACCAGCGCAATTTGATACGATTTTAATTGGTTTGATTATCGTAGTGGTCGTTATTCTTTTATTGATCCTCTTTTTTAACACAGAATTAGGTCAAGCCTTAATTGCTACTGGAGACAATGAAATCATGGCTCGTTCACTAGGTGTTTCTACAAATAAAACTAAAATTTTAGCGTTAATGTTATCCAACGGCATGATTGCTTTTGCTGGCGGGTTAATCACACAAGATAACGGCTATGCAGATATCAGCATGGGGATTGGGACCATAGTTATTGGATTAGCTTCAGTTATCATCGGAGAAGTCGTTTTTGGCAACCTCTCATTAGGAAATCGATTGATTTGTGTGATTCTTGGAGCGATTATCTACCGTTTGATTATTACTTTCGTGTTAGTTATTGGCTTACAACCAAATGATTTGAAACTCTTTTCAGCTATCATTTTAGCTGTTTGTTTGGCACTCCCAAGCCTACGCTTAAAACTAAACTTAAATTTCTTTGCTAAAAAGGAGGAAGCCTAATGACTCAAGAAATTCTAACCTTATCACATATCGAAAAAACATTTAATAAAGGAACGATTAATCAAAATCAAGTTTTAAAAGGCATTGATTTAACTGTTAATGAAGGCGACTTTATCACCATTATCGGTGGAAACGGTGCTGGTAAATCCACACTGCTTAATAGTATCGCTGGAAATTTTTTACCTGACGCAGGACGCATTTCTATCGAAGGCAATGATGTAACAAAATTAAAAGAGCACCAACGAGCAGCATTGGTTGGTAGAGTATTCCAAGACCCAAGAATGGGGACAGCTTCGCGAATGACGGTTGGAGAAAATATGTCGATGGCTTACCGCAGAGGTCAAAAAAGAACGTTGCGTAAAGGCAATACTCAAAAAGAGCGAACTTATTTTAAAGAGCAACTAGCCCAATTAGGATTAGGTTTAGAAAATAGAATTGATAGTGAAATCGGATTGCTTTCAGGTGGGCAACGACAGGCGATTACGTTATTGATGGCTACTTTGAAAAAACCAGCTATTTTACTATTAGATGAACACACAGCCGCATTAGATCCAAAGACAGCAAAAGTAGTACTGGACTTAACGAATCAACGCATTCAAAATGAGGGGTTAACTACGCTGATGATTACGCATAATATGAAAGACGCGTTGACCTATGGCAATCGTTTAATTATGTTAGACTATGGCAAAGTAGTTGTGGATATTACTGGGGATAAAAAATCCCAACTTTCTGTAAATGATGTGATGAACCTGTTCCAAACGGCGACGAAAGATGGGCATTTAAAAGACGATATGCTTTTAGGAAGTTAAAAAAATTGTATTTAAAGAGGTTTTAGAATATAGTTGCATAATACAACGGATATCGTTGTGTTATGCAACTATATTTTTATTAGGAGGAATTTCATGCCAAATCAATCTCAAAATAATGAAATTAAAGCGCAATTGGAAGATTTTCATACGCTCTATAAACAATTTGAAACAAACGTGTTAAAAAAGCATATTCTAACAAAATCATCCCTTTCATTGCTGAATCACCTAGATAGTAATCCAAAAACAATTAAAGAACTCTCTCATGACACAAATTTAGATAAATCAACTTTAAGCCGTCAAGTAGACACTTTAATCAAAAAAAATTTAGCGATGGAGATTGAACATCTTGATCGTCGTTTAAGGACTGTTCAAATAAGTGATTATGGTCAAGAATTACAAAAGCAAATCCATCAACAATTGGATGAAAAATGGGACACTCTCTTTCAGTTATGGTCTAATGAAGAAAAACAATTATTAATGGTTTTATTAGGCAGAATGAACCGGTCTTTTCAGTTAAATTAAGAGTCATTGTAAAATATTTTAATTTCCTTTAAGATTCCTTAATCTCTTTATGTTTTAATAAGAAAGGATTATGAAAAGAAACTACTTATAAAAACAAAAAAAGATGAAAGAAGGCAAACTATGAGAAATCAACACAAGAAAAAACGCCATATTTTTCGAAATAGCGTACTTATCCTACTAATTTTATTGATAGCAGGAGGCGGCTTTGCTTATGCAAGCTATCGCAATAGCTTGAAAGAAGCTCGATCTGATCAAAATTTACCTGATAAATCGGATATTACTTTTAATGGAGAAAAAGCAGAAGATTTAAATGACGTCAATATTTTATTTATTGGGAGTGATTCTAGGGGCGATGACCAAGGTCGTTCTGATTCTTTAATGATTGCCCATTACGATTCAAAATCAAAGCAACCCAAATTAATTTCTCTAATGAGAGATATGTATGTAGATATCCCCGGTCACGATAAAGATAAAATCAACGCTGCCTATTCATACGGCGGACCTGAATTATTAAGAAAAACTATCAGCGAAAACTTTGGCATTGGGATTGAGTATTTTGTAATTGTTGATTTTGATAGTTTCCCCAAAATTATTGATACATTACTACCAGACGGTGTTCAAATTGACGCCGAAAAAGATATGTCTGAATATATCGAAGCTTCTATTAAAAAAGGACCTCAAAAAATGGATGGCGAAACCTTACTTCAATACGCTCGCTTTAGACATGATGCTGAGAGTGACTTTGGACGTGTAAGAAGACAACAACAAGTATTGAATGCTGTTGCTGAACAAGGTGTTAAAGTCACAAATCTTACTAAGTTACCAAGTGTGTTAGGGAAAATCGAAGGCTATTCGGTTACTAACTTGCCAAGTAGCTTGTTGCTATCTGCAGGAACAGACTTTGTATTAGGGAAAACAAAACCGATTGAAACCTTAACCTTACCTGTTGAAGGATCATGGGAAAATGGCTACTACGAACATGCAGGAAGCGTTCTTGAAATTAATACAGCCAAAAATAAAACAGAATTAAATAAATTTTTAGAAGATTAAAAAGTTCCTTGCACTGTTAGAAATTAGTCTAATAGCTGCAAGGCTTTTTTTATAAAAGCAAATAAGTTTACAGAGGAATCCATTCACTGTTAAACTGAGGGTAATCTATTTTAGGAGGGCATCCCATTGACAGTAAAAAATAAAATAATTATTGCGTTAGTTAGTGATGATTTTGAAGATTTAGAATTATGGTATCCGGTTATGCGTGTGAGAGAGGCCGGTGGAATCGTGCATTTGGTTGGAGAAGAAAAAAACCACACCTATATCGGAAAATATGGCGTTCCAGCAACTAGTGATTACGCATTTGAAGAAATTGACTTAGCGGACTATGCTGGAATTTTAGTTCCAGGTGGTTGGGCACCTGATAAATTGAGACGTTTTCCAAAAGTAATTGAATTCGTCCAACATTTTAATACGAAACAACAACCAATTGGACAAATTTGTCATGCGGGATGGGTGCTTGCTTCAGCAGGGATTCTAACAGGCATCAATGTTACCAGCACACCTGGTATTAAGGACGATTTAACGAATGCAGGGGCAATTTGGCACGATACTCCGGCAATTACCGACGGACATATCATTTCAAGCCGTAGACCACCTGATTTGCCAGAATACATGATTCATTTCTTAGCAGCATTTGACTAAAAAAAAGTCTCAGTTAAACTGGGGCTTTTTTTTTATAGGAAGAAAACCATAAAAATGGTAAAATGAACAATAGAAGTAGGTGAGAAGATGTTAAAAATTGGCGATTCAATCGGATTAATTGCTTGTTCAAATGGGAAATCACAAGCAGAGCGTCCATTAATTGAAGCTTTAAAAACAAAATTAAACCATCAATTCGGTATTCAAACGATAGAAGCGAGTACACTTTACCAAAAACCCTCTTCGCTCTTTAGTGGTACCAAACAAGAACGAAGCAACGCATTAATGAAGCTCTACATGGATTCGACTGTTAAAATGATTTTTGATTTATCAGGTGGAGACGTAGCAAACGAATTGCTGCCTTTATTAGATTTTAACTGCATTCAAAAATCAAATAAACCCTTTGTTGGTTACAGTGACTTAACTGTTTTAATAAATGCAATTTTTCATAAAACTGGTGTACCTGGTTATAACTATCAATTATTAAACCTAGTAGGCAAAGAGGCTGATTTACAAGAAGAGTATTTTTCACAAGTATTTATTGAAAATAAATCAGTTGGGATAAATTTAACCTGGGGAACAGTCGACAAAATAGCGCTAGATGAATCCTTGATTGGTGGAAATATTCGCTGTTTATTAAAATTAGCTGGCACACCCTTTTTACCTTCCGTCAAAGGCACATGGTTATTGCTAGAAGCTCGTAGTGGCGACATCACTACTATTAGCAGTTATTTTGCACAATTAGAACAAATTGGTTATTTAGAAGATTGTAAAGGCCTATTGTTAGGCGAGTTTACTGAGCTAAAGGAAAAACAACAACTTTATCAATTGAAAGAATTGATTTTATCGTATATGTCTCACTATTCTTTTTTTGTTGCCCAAACTGAAGAAGTGGGGCATTCTAGCATTTCAAAGCCTATTTTCATTGGAACACGATCAAAAGCGTTGTGAATCTCTTTAAAACATGCTATTCTTTAAAAAATAAAAGAGAGTAGGAAGACTATGTTAAATCAATCAAAAAAAACCTATCAAATTGCAATTTTAGGGATGCTAACAGCTATTGTGCTGATTCAAAATTTTGTGCCGGTTGTAGGCTATATTCCGATTCCGCCAATTAATCCTACGATTATCCACATTACCGTTATTATTGCGGCGTTAACATTGGGGTATAAAAACGGGATGATTTTAGGTCTAGTGTGGGGCGTTGCTTGTATTATTCGTGCCTTTACAACACCTACAAGCCCATTAGATATTTTATTTTTCACAAATCCTGTTATTGCGATTGTTCCTAGAATATTAGTGGGTTTTGTTGCTGGATATGTGTATCAGTTACTCAAAAAAACGAAATTATTGGATAGCTTCTCAATGATTATTTCATCCGTATTAGCCTCATTAACGAATACCATTTTTGTATTGTTGTTCATTTACCTATTTTACCGTGGGGAATACGCAAGTTTCCTAAATGTTGATCAAGGGAAGTTAATTGGTATTATGGGAATTATTATCATTACTAGCGGATTAGCGGAAGCTGTTGCTGCAGGGATTATTGCTCCTATCGTTGCAAAAGCACTAAAACGATTTGTTCCTACTAAAAATTAATTTGTCAGAAATAAAAAAGCATGCTATTCTTTTAAAAGCATCTTGCTCGTCGAGATGTAATTGATATTCGGAGAGTGAACCTTTTATGCAAAATCGTCCCAATAAAACTTATCGTATTGCAATTTTAGGAATTTTAACAGGAATTATATTGATTCAAAATTTTGTGCCATTTTTAGGTTATATCCCAATTCCACCTTTAAATCCTACCATTATCCATATTACAGTAATTGTAGCAGCCTTAACTCTAGGAGTAAAAGATGGTATGATTGTCGGAGCAGTGTGGGGTGTTATTCGTTTGATAAAAGCCTTTATTATGCCAAGTAGCCCATTAGATTTATTACTTTTTACCAATCCGGTGATTTCAATCGTACCAAGAATTTTAGTCGGTTTTGTAGCAGGGTATGTTTTCTTTAAGCTGAAGAAGCGTTTGAAAACAACAACAGCCATGACGATTGCCTCTGTTTTAGCTTCGTTAACGAATACAATTTTAGTGTTGTTTTTCATTTATGTTTTTTATAAAGAAGACTACGCTACTGCAATGAAAGTGGATATGTCAAATTTAGTTAAGTTCTTAGGTACCATTGTTTTAACAAATGGGGTAGCAGAAGCCATTGCTGCGGGTGTGATTGCTCCTTTTATTGCTAAATCTTTAAAAAAGTTTAGCCGAAATTAAAACTAAATAAATTTAGAAATAAAAAAACACCTCCATTCAATTCATGTAAAATGAAGAAAATGGAGGTGTTTTTTTATGGTTATTTTATGGTTAAATGAATGGAACGTCGGAAAATTTAATCAACTTATGACCATACAAGTTGCCAAGTAAGGCCAAATTGATCGGTAATCCAAGCAACTTTTCGCATTGGAGGAACAGCTTCTGGACCCATCATTACAGATCCTTTATTAGAGAGTGAGCTAAAAAGAGAATCAAATTGCGCCTCATCATTGCATAAAATAAGTAAAGACATTGCCCAACTAAAATCTGGTGGGTATTGAGGATCCATATCCATTACCATCAATGAATGTCCTTTTATTTCGAATGTCCCGTTCAATACTTTTCCAAGAGGGCCATTTTGACCTTCTTCAAATTTAACAAGCGAATGGATTTTCGCATCATTTGGAAAGAGAGAAACATAAAAATTCATTGCTTCTTCAGCATTTCCTTTAAAAGTTAAAAAAGTTGCCAGTTTATTCTTTTGTTCCATCATCTTCAATCACTCCTTTCAGATAGCTAAACGATACAAGAAGCAACGTCAAAAGTCCATTAAAACGCTTTCTCACATGGTTATAAAATTAAAATAAAAGGAAATAATAAAAATGAACGAATGAGAAATTACAAATATAATTAAAATATTTCAAAAAACATAATTATTTATGTTATATTTGTAATTATGAAAGGAGTGATCTTTTGGATATTCTAATTACATTGCTGATTTTAATCTTATTTTTCTTACTCATTGTGAAAAAAATAACAAATTTTAAGATTATAGGATTATGGGCCATTATTTGTCTACTGTGTGTAGTACTTTATTTCCTACATGCTACAAACGCACTAAACATATCATTATAAGATAAGGAGAGAATAATATGATTCAGAATTTATTAAAGAAATACGGTTCATTGCTAGGCTTATTAGCGAATACAGCAGTTGTAGGAGCCTTTCTCCTTGTTTTATGGGGAAGTTTAAGTGCACAATTTTTATTACATGAGTTGCCTTGTCCGTTATGTGTATTGCAACGTTATTCAATGTTATTAGTTTGTTTAGGTCCTATTTACATTCTTATAAATAGAGAAAGAGGGGAGTTAGATCTCCAAAAATATATGATTGGACATGGTATCTCAATCATCAGCGCCCTTTTAGGAATGGTATTTTCAGCAAGACAAATATTGCTGCATATTGGTCCCAACGACACTGGATACGGTGGAGTATTTCTAGGTTACCATTTTTATACATGGTCATTTATTACCTTTGTCATCGTCATTATCTACGCAGCTATCATGTTGCTATTTTCAGATAACTTAATGCCACTTAATACTAAACCGAACAAAATAATTGATTTTGGAATCAAAATTGTCTTATATGTATTTTTATTTACGGTTGCAGTTATTTTCTTAGCAATTGTTGCTGAATTAGGTTTTAATTTTAAACTACCAGATGACCCAATTTATTATGAGTTGTTTAGATAATTCCAAAAAGAACTAAATTCCGAATGGAATTTAGTTCTTTTTTTATGTTTTAGACCGAATAAGGATGTGACTAATCTGAGAAATCATTTTATTTAAAACTCAAACAAGGTAAGGACGCGATTCCTTACCTTGCAAAAAGTTTTTAATTCTAGTTTACATAATATATATTATTCAAAGTATTATCAAGATAACAAAATCATCTCACAAGCTTAAAACTTGCCCTTTTCTAATCTTTTATTATAAAACAGTACAAAACTAGTCAAAAATAATTCCTATCGTGGTTGCTTTAAAAATTTTTTCATTTTTACTCTCACCTGTTTTAGGAAGATTATTTTTTTATTTTTTTGACTTAATTGATTGTTTCTGATTTTCAGCTTTACTAACATCAACTAGTTGTATTGGTTTTGTTGGATTCACTGGTTTAGCTGGACCAATTGGTTCTAATGGTTTAACTGGATTTACTGGATCAATTGGTTTAATTGGATCTACGGGCTTAACTGGTATTTCTTTCTCATTATACATCATGAGCTTAATTGCTACTGTTTGACCTTCTGATACCGAAAAATCATTTGGTTTTGGATCTAGGACATAACCTTCAGGAGCTCTAGTTTCAATAAATGAATAGTTCCCAGGTTTTAACAAACCAGCACGAACTATTCCGTTAGAGTCAGTAACTAAGTTATCGACAATTAAGTTGCCAAAACTGTCAACAATTTTAAAATGTGCTCCCTCTAGTGGATTGTTGTTTTCTTTATCAAGTTTTTGTAATTCGGCAGATCCAGAAATTAAAGTAGTGGCATCATTACTATATATGTCAGTACCTGCATAGGTATAACTAGCTTTATTCACTACAGATGGACCAATTTGTGCATTAGAATCATCGTAATCAACGGTGAACTCAATATCTCTGCTCTCTCCAGGAGGAATATCTTTTAATAACGTGTAAGAAATGGTATTTTTTATCAAATCATAGGTAGCATCTGAAAAATCATCGTGTTTCTGAGTTGCTAAATAACTTGTATTCACGGGCAATGGATCTGTCACAATTGTACCAGCTTTTAATTCTCCAAAATTATTAGTTTCTGGTTTATCCTTAGACATAATGTATTGTTTTTCATTGTTTACGGTTACGGATGAAGAATTACTATACTTAGTAAATATAGGTTTCCCAGTTATATGAGGAATTGTAATTGAAGGAGATAAATCCTCACTAACAATCTCACCATTAACGTTTAAATTTACTTTAAAATCTAAATTCTCAGGTACTTTGGAATGATCCGTAAACAATGGCGTTCTAAATTTCACTGTAAAAGTATACCCATTAGCTTCAGTAGGGTTAATTTTTGAACTATCATAGTTGATAGTTATCTTTTATGGAATTTTTTTTCTGTAATCAAAAATATAAAAATCAAAAATCCACTGAACTATCTTATATAGTTCAGTGGATTTTGTATAAAAAAACTTAACACAATAATGGATAAAGGATCACTATATCTCTATGTAAGGGCAATACCTACCTGGGACTCCTAATGTGTGTCCACTTTTTCCTAAATCCTCCCATCTTCTCTCCGCATCGTTCCCAAATTAATTGTACTTTTTAGCACTAAAATTTATCATTTTAACTATTTCTTTGGTTTCAATTAAAAAAACATCGCTTCTCCAATTCGTTTTAATCGAATTCAACGAGCGATGTTTTTGTGTGGTCACACTTTTCTAGGTTAGTTTTCTACAGTTAACTAGTCAGTTATTTTTCTTATGTTAATTCGTGTATGTTGTAAGAATTTCTTTTAACTTTTGTTGTGCGTCTTTATCCTCAGATACTTTAAAGGATTTTTGAGTATTAGGTTCATATAGTGCAGTCAGATTACCCGTATTATCTGCAACGTAAAAGCAGTCAGAAAAGGCTCCATTACTAGCAGTTTCATAGACTACCCCGTTATCGCCTAAGAGATATTTAATGATGGGTTTTTCACCATTGGCAACTACACTAAATCCAGTTGCAGTAGATGGGTTATTTTCAGGATTATCAACTTCATTCGTATTTCCAGTTGTACCAAAATTTGAATAATAAAAAATAACTCCTCCTAAAGAATGAATTGGAAAATGATCATATCCTGGTTTGCCTTCTAAATCTTGTTGTTGTACTTGAATGTACCCATCAGGTGAAATTGCATACCAATCCCCAATCCCACTAGCTCCATGATTAAAATAATTTCCATTAACTGCCATACCACCAATTTTCGCGCGCCCGTCTGCCCACTCAATAAATTGATTGCCTATGCTTTGTTTTTCTGCTTCTGTATAGACTTTCCCTGAGCTCTTACTACTACTTGAAGAATTAGAATTTTCTTTTTTCTGAACACTTTCATTCGATGACTTCGTTATATCAGACTCATTTTTTGATTCGCTGGATGTTGATTCATTTGCTACTGAATCAGACGCAGCATTCTTTTTGCCATCTTTTTTATTATTTTTTGATGTTTTTGATTTTTCAAAGGATACTTTTTTTTGTTGACTACTACTTTTTTCAGTGCTTGTTTTATTACTATCACTGCTACTTTGTCCAGTATATAAATTGATGATAATTGCTCCAAGTGCCACAACCACAATTGCCAATCCTAGGTAAATAAATTGTTTCTTAGTACGTTTTGTTTTCTTTTCCACTCTCGACTTTTCTTTTTTTTTCATGAGCATTTTTCTCCTTTTTATTACTAAATTTTCAGATGGAAATAACAGTATAAGTTTAAAGGGAATATAAATAGAATATACTTACTTTAATCTATATAACGCCCTTTAAGTATACTCTATTTATGCAAGTTACTCTATATTTTATTTAATAATTAAATGAACTAATTTCTATTCAAGACCATTATAGTCCAATAAAAACAGCAAATGCGGGTACAACAATAACTGTTACAACCCCTACTACAACAACCGCAATACTTGCCATCGCAGCTTCAACTTCACCCAATTCAATTCCAACAGCAACTCCTAAAGCATGTCCACTTGCTCCTAATGCCAAACCTCGTGCAATCGGATTTTTAATGTTGAATTTTTCTAATAAAAAACGTCCTAAGGCATAGACAATTACCGCGTTAAAAATAACAGCAAAAGATGTAATTGCAGCAATGCCTCCAATTGATTCTGATAAAGGGACTGCAATTGCTGTAGTTGACGCTTCTGGCAACAGTGAGGCCATAATGGAATGATCGACATGAATGACACCTGATAAAAGATACACAACAACTACGGAACCAAATGAACCGACAATGATTGCTGAAACAATTTGTACCCAATATTTTTTCAACACATCTACTTGTTTATATAGAGGAATTGCAAAAGCGATGGTTGCAGGCTCTAAAAAGAAACTGATCATTTTTCCTCCGCTGCTATACTCTTCATAACTAAAATGACCTACTTTTAAAAAGAGAATCCCTAACACCATTGCTACAAATAATGGCGTAAATAAAAAGAATCCTTTTGATTTTTTAAATAAAAAAGTACCTATTCCAAATGCACCCATTGAGACAATAATACCAAAATAAGGAGTCATTCTAATTCACCTCTTCTAATTTTTTAGAGTGTTTCTTAACGGAAAGACGCCGTTTCAATCCGTTCCAAGAAAATGTTTGTTTCTTTTTTAAATTCAATAACGCAGTTGCTGTCCAACCAGTAATGGCTAATAAAATCGTAGTTGCAATAATAATAATCAAAACAATCTGTAGTCCATATTGACCCATAATTCCCAAAGAATTTATAACAGAAATACCAGATGGAACAAACAAAAAGCTAATCAATCCAGTTAAACTAGTTCCTAATGCCTCTACTTGTTCTAATTTAACAATTTTTAAACAGAGTGCAATAAATAATAAAATTAACCCCATGACTGAAGCCGGCATTGGAAATGGTAACACTCCCACAATAAAGTTGGCTAGTAACATAATAAGTGCAAAAACAAAAGCTTGTTGTAAAAAGGAATAAATTTTCTTAGTTTCCATATCTTATCGCTCCCTCACGTTCTTTTGATAGGTTTATTATACTAATTTCAAAGGTTTGTGTACGCTTTCAACGCTGAAATGACAGTATGTTAAGCTGAGTTACCAAAATCACTAGCTGACTGACCGTAAACAAAAAAGAGAAGTCCAATTGACTTCTCTTTTGATTTAACTTAATCCAATTTGCTCCTTAAGCTGTTTAACATAAGATCGACTTACGGGAATCTTATCCCCATTCTTAACCGTAATCTGATACGTATGATTAAACCAAGGTTGAATTTCTTGAATAGCTTCACGATTTACAATAAAGCTACGATGCGTTTTAAAGAAACGATTGGAGTCCAATCTATTGGCCAAATGAGTCAATGTTTCACTTGTATCATACTGTTGATCTGTTGTAAAAATATGGCTAGCCCCATTGTCTACACTTACATATAAAATATCCGCCACGCTCAGGATAAAAATACGCTCCTCTACCTGTACAGCTAACGTTTCCCTCCCCTCTTTTTCCTGTAAATGTGTTGTTTCTTTTGTTGAATTGGTTAATTTTAAACACGCCTTTTCTACTGCTTGCTCCACACGTTCTGCTTCAAACGGTTTTAAAATATAATCAATCGCATCTACTTCAAACGCTTTTAATGCATACTCATCATATGCTGTTGCAAATACAATTTGTGGAGGATGCTGCATTCTTTTGAATTTTTCAGCCAAGTCAAATCCACTTTCGTCTGTCAAATGAATATCAAGAAAGACTAAATCCGGTTTTTGATTGACCATTTTTTCTAAAGCTTCTTCAATCGATTCTGCTTTGTCAATTGATTCTACATGACCGTGTAGTTCAACTAAGTAGGCTAACTCATCGCGAGCTAATGGTTCATCATCAACAATTAATATACGCATCTTTTTACCGCTCCTCTTCAATGGGAATAGTTAATAACACGGTTGTACCACCTGTTTCATTTTGAAAAAAATGCAACTGTGATGCTGAACCAAATAAGCCAACCAAACGTTTATTTAAGTTGTCTAAGGCCGTTCCAGTTCCCTTTTCTGACTCGATTGCCTCTTTCCCAATTTTTTCTAAACGATCTGCTGAAATTCCAATTCCATTATCGCGAACCTCGATTGCCACAGTATGGACTTGCTTTGTTAACTGCACCACTATTTGGTTATCTACTTTTCGATTTCCAAATGCATGATGAATCGCATTTTCGACTAAAACTTGTAGCAAAAATGGAGGCAATAACAAGGCATCTAAATCCGAATCAATCTTAAAATTTACTTGGTAGCGTTGTGGAAAACGTGCTTGTTCTAGTGATAGATAGGCTTCCACATGTTTTAATTCAGCGGTTAAGGGAATTAACACTTGTCTAGCTCCTTGTAAATTCGCTCTAAAATAGGTGCTTAATTGAAGTAGTAAGACCCTAGCCTGTTCTGAATTTTGTCTCATTAGAGCGGAGATCGTATTCATGGCATTAAAGAAAAAATGTGGGTTCACTTGAGCTTGCAACGATTTAATTTCAGCATCTTTTAATAATTTTGATTGAATTTCTGCTTCACCTAGCTCCAATTGACTTGAAAAAATAGCACCTAGTCCCTCTGCCAACTGTTCTTCCACATGGGTTAATTTTGTTGGATCCGTAAAGTACATTTTTAAGGTGCCTACAACCTCCTCTTTTGAGGTTAATGGAATAACAATTGCCGCACTTAACTGACAAGTAGGATTGCTACAGCCTATTTGATTTTTTGATTTGGCAATGGCCAGTTGGCCAGTTTTTAAAACATCTCTTGAAAGTTCGGTGATTACTTCTAATTCAGGAATATGGTGATCACTTCCAGCACCTACATGAGCTAAAATTTGATGCGTATCTGTCATACTAATAGCGGCTACTTTTGTGTATTTTTTTATAATCTTGGCTACTTCACGACACGAATTTTCTGTTAGCCCTTCTCTGAAATAAGGGAGCGTTTTTGCTGCCAATTCGAGAACATCATGGGTTTGAACTGCCCTCATTTGTTCTTCTTGTTTAAGTGTCGAGGTAATAATAGATAAGAAAATAAAGGTCCCTATGCTGTTTAACAAAACCATTGGAAAGGCAATAAATTTTACTAATAGCCATCCTTCAGCAACTGTTCCGCTAAAAATAAAAACAAAAAGCATTTGAACTAACTCCATTAGTGCCCCAATCCCGGCTGCTTGTAAAGGAGAAGGAAATTGATTTTCCCTTGAAAAATGAGCACCTACTAAGCCGGAAAAAATACCAACTAAACTAGATGAGAACAAATAAAATAAGGAAGTTCCCCCACCCTGTATGACGCGATGCATCCCAGCAATCAATCCGACTCCTATTCCAACAAACGGCCCTCCAATCAATCCTGAAACGCCAATCGCTAATGTTCGAGTGTTGGCAATGGAAGCATTATCCGATAGAACCGTCAAAAAATCAGTAGAAATAATTTTATTTTCTGTGATTTCAACACCTGTAAAATTAGAAATAATAGCAAATAAAGTAAAAACAGCCATTAATTGAAACTTGGAACTCAACCATTCTCGATTCAATAAAATTGTTTTAAAGTATCTCACATTTACTAATAAATAAGCAAGTAAAATAATTAAACCTACTCGTTCCATCATCATAATAAATAAATTAAACATCGATTACGTCCTTTCATAAAGCGTTCTATTTAGTTTATCATGATTTATAAGAAATAAGCAATTGTACGATTACTTATATAATTACCTCTTAACTAAAAAGAAGTCCCTACTAAAAACTAGTAGGGACTTTTTTTAATTAACTTAAAGCTTCTGTTAATTGAGGAACAACTTGTTTTTTACGTGATACAACACCTTTTAATAGAGCTTTATTATTTTCTAAAGTAACATTAAAGGCTTTTTCAACAGCGGAAATAGGCTCCCCAACTGCTAAGATAACCGAATCGCTATCTAAAATATTGGTTACCACTAAGATAAATAAGTCAAAATCTTCTTTTTTCATAGCGGCTTCTAAATCTGGTTGTTTGATAAAAACATCATTGATATCGACTGTATTGACTTGCGCGATACGAACATTTTTATCCCCCATTGGGAAACTTTTAGCATCCATATTTAATAAGTCAGCTGCTGATTTATCTGCTAAGTTAGTTCCTGCTTTTAATAAATCCAAGCCATAGGTTTCTAAATCGATCTCAGCGATCGTAGCAAGCTCTTTAGCAGCTGCAATATCTTCTTGGGTACAAGTAGGGGATTTAAACAATAAGCTGTCTGAAATGATCGCAGAAGCCATTAAACCAGCAATTTCTTTTGGAATAGTGATTTGATGTTCTTTGTACATTTTCAAAATGATTGTATTGGTACAGCCAACTGGCTCAGCACGGTAATACAAAGGGTTTGCTGTTTCAAAGTTTGCGATACGGTGGTGATCTACTACTGCCAACACTTCAACTTCACGAATATCTGAGACACTTTGTTGAAACTCATTGTGATCCACTAACATTACTTGATTGGTTTCATTTGCAACGGTTTCAACTACTCGTGGTGCTGCTACATTAAAATAGTTTAAAGCAAAGGCTGTTTCTTCACTAACATTTCCTAGCACAACGGCTTCAGCTTCCACACCTAATTGCTTTTGTAAATACGCAAATGAAATTGCGGATGTGATGGCATCTGTATCTGGATTCAAATGCCCAAAAATTAACACATTACTCATATAAAAAATCTCCTTTAAATTCATTAATAGCACTACTTCTTAAATTTAACCGATTAGTCCTCTGATTTCAAGCGTGAATTGTAATCAGATTCAATTAAGTGGGCATCAAAACTGCTTAAAAAGTTTTCAATACGTGGAATTTGATCCTTATCGCTTCGATAAACAAAGGCCATTTTAAACTTAATCGCTGGATCAAAAGGGATGGCTTGAAGCTCTGCCTCACGCTCATGAGCTTTAACGTAAGAATTTGGTAAGGCTGTGTAACATTCAGTCGCATTACTAAATTTATAAAGCTGAGAAGGTGTTGTGTATTGGCCCGCAACTTCAGGTAAATCAGCTAATTGATTTTTGTAACTTTCTTTAATGACTTCATTCATATAGTAAGATTCAGGATAAGTCACCCAACGATTTCCTGTTGTATCTTTCATTTTGATTTTTTTCTTTTTTGAAAGAGCTTCATCATGATGTAAGAAAAGGATTTCTTCTTCCATAATTTTTTTAGATTTATAGGGTTTCCAATTTTTAATGCTTTCATCAGGTAAGTACATAATTGCAAGATCAATTTTGTTGTTTTCTAATTTTTCCCATATTTCTTTACGAGATAGCATTAACAGTGTTATTTCCACGTCGGGATTTTCATGATAGTAATCAATAATAAAGTTAGTGAATACTTTATCTTCAATAGATGACAATAAGCCAATTCTGATTTTTCCGATGGTTGCGCTGGTTGTCTGTTGAATCTCATCCGTTGCGGCATTTAAAATATCATAGACTTCATGTGTCGTACGCAACATGGTTTTCCCAGCATCCGATAAATGTAATTTTTTTCCAACTGAATAAAATAGAGGTGCTCCAGCAATACGTTCTAATTTTTTAATCTGTTGCGTTAAAGCAGGTTGAGTAATTCCAAGTAATTGAGCTGCTTGCGTATAATTCATCGTTTCAGCAAGCTGTAGAAAGTAATTTAAAGTTTTGGATGAAAAAATATTATCCGACTTTGTTTTCATAAAGTATTCTCCTTTAGGATTAATGATAATAACTAATCTTATCATAATCAAAAAATAGAAAAAGAGCAACAAAAAGTTGCTCTCTTCATTATTTTTTACTTATATGTTAATTTAAATAGCCTGTATAGTCCGCTGTTTGTAAAATTTTCTTCGCGTTTTCTACTCGTTCTGTTGCAGGCGTTTCAATTCCTTCTAATGGATAAGGAATGCCTAATTCTTGATACTTATATAACCCCATTGTGTGATAAGGCAATACTTCGACTTTTTGAACATTAGAAAGTGTTTTAATAAAATCAGATAAACGAATTAAATACTCATCATAATCGGTTCTTTGCGGAACCAAAACGTGTCTGATCCAAACAGGTTGATTAATTTCAGATAGATACTTCGCCATTTCTAAAATATTAGAATTTCCTAAACTAGTTAGCACTTTATGTTGTTCATCGTCAATATGCTTAATATCAAATAAAATTAAATCAGTATACTTCATCAGTTCTTCAAATTGGCTAAAGAAAGGTTCTTCACGGGTAAAAGGTTTTCCGCATGAATCAAGGGTTGTATGCACACCTGCTGCTTTGGCTTTTTTAAACAAATCAATTAAAAATTCCATTTGCAATAACGGTTCTCCACCACTGACTGTTATACCGCCATCTTTTCCCCAGTACGTTTTATAACGTAAAGCTTCTGCAAGAATATCGTCTGTCGAACGTTCTTTGCCACCGCCAATTTTCCAAGTATCCGGATTGTGACAAAATTGACAACGCATCCGACACCCTTGTGTAAAGACGATAAAACGAACACCGGGTCCATCCACCGTACCAAAATTTTCAGTTGAATGAATATTACCTATTACAGCTTGTGTCATAACTGCTCCTCATTTCTTTGAATAAAAAGAGATGACGACTGCCACCTCTTTTTATCTAATTTAATTATAGATGATCGTGTGAAGTTCTTGCAATAACATCCGCTTGTTGTTCTGGAGTTAAGTCACGGAATTTAACCGCATAACCAGATACACGAATGGTTAAGTTTGGATATTTTTCTGGATGCGCTTGAGCATCTAATAATAATTCATTTGTAAATACGTTCACGTTTAAATGGTAGCCGCTGTTATCGAAGTACCCATCCATTACGTTACGTAAGTTGTCAATTCTAGTTTCTTCATCTTTACCTAAACCAGTTGGGTTGATTGTTTGAGTATTTGAAATCCCATCTAATGCACAACCATAGTTTAAGCGAGCTGTTGAATTAAGTGAAGCTAATAATCCGTTCTTTTCACCTAAGAATGCGCCATCTTGATAAGATGGATTTGCTCCTGGTGCTAAAGGTTTACCAGCACGACGTCCATCTGGAGTATTCCCAGTAGCTTTACCATAAACAACGTTTGAAGTAATTGTTAACAATGATGTTGTTGGTGTTGAGTTACGGTAAGTGTGTTGACGTTTGATTTGTGTCATGAAGTAATCAAGAATCCAGTTAGCTGTTGCATCTGCTTCTTCTTGATCGTTTCCGTAAGTTGGGAACTCTTGAGTTGGTTTGTAATCAATTGCTAACCCATTTTCATCACGGATAACTTCAACGTTACCATGTTTGATTGCCATTAAGCTATCAGCAGCATGAGAAATACCTGCAATACCAGTTGCAAAAGTACGTTTCAAGTTGCTATCCATTAAAGCTAATTGAGGTGCTTCATAAGCATATTTATCATGCATGTAGTGGATAACGTTTAATGTATTTACATACAATTCTGCTAACCAATCCATAATATCTTTATAACGATCAATAAATTCGTTGTAGTCTAATTTATCACCAGTCATTGGTCTAAATTTAGGTCCAACTTGTGCTTTAGTCATTTCATCTACGCCACCATTGATTGCGTAAAGAACCGCTTTAGCTAAGTTTGCACGAGCTCCAAAGAATTGCATGTCTTTACCAACTACTGTTGCAGATACACAACATGCGATTGCACAGTCATCTGATCCCCAGTTAGCACGTAACAAATCATCATTTTCAAATTGGATTGAAGAACTTTCTTTTGCAATTTTAGCTGCAAATGTTCTGAATCCAACTGGTTCTTTAGAAGAATATAAAACAGTTAAGTTAGGTTCTGGAGAAGGTCCCATATTTGTTAATGTATGAAGAATACGGAAGTCATTTTTAGTAACTAATGAACGGCCATCTAATCCCATACCAGCAATTGATAATGTTGCCCAGATTGGGTAACCAGAGAACAATTGGTTGTAATCAGGTGTACGAGCAAATTTAACCATACGTAATTTCATAATTAAGTGGTCAATTAATTCTTGTGCTTCAAATTCAGTAATTAAGCCAGCTTCTAAATCACGTTGGATATAGATATCTAAGAATGCTGAGATACGTCCAATTGACATTGCTGCTCCATTTTGAGATTTGATTGCTGCAAGGTAACCAAAGTATAACCATTGGATGGCTTCTCTAGCATTTTTTGCTGGTTTAGAGATATCAAAACCATATGAAGCTGCCATTTCTTTAAGTTGACCTAATGCTCTGTATTGTTCTGAAATTTCTTCACGTAAACGAATAACGTCATCTGTCATTACTTTATTCCCAGTATTTGCATGATCCTTAGCTTTTTCTTTCATTAAGAAATCAATACCGTATAAAGCGATACGACGGTAGTCACCGATGATACGGCCACGGCCATAAGCATCTGGTAAACCCGTAATGATTTTGTTTTTACGAGCGGCACGCATTTCAGGAGTGTAAGCATCGAATACACCTTGGTTATGCGTTTTACGCCAATCAGTAAAGATATTTGTCATTTCGTCGTCAACTTCGTATCCATTTGCTTTCAATGCGTTGTTGGCCATGTTGATTCCGCCAAAAGGCATGAATGCTTGTTTCAAAGGTACATCTGTTTGTAATCCAACGATTTTTTCTTCTTCTTTAATTAAATAGCCTGGTTTGTGTGAGGTAATTGTTGCAGGAATATTGCGATCCATGTCGTAAACACCGTTTTTTTCGTGTTGCACATCGAATAATTCTTGCAATTTAGTCCATAGTTTGTCAGTACTTGGTGCGATTGGCTCTAAAAATGAATCGTCGCCTGTGTACTCTGTGTAGTTTGCTTGGATGAAATCTCTTGTGTTAACCGATGTTCTCCATTTTTCGCCTTTAAATCCATTCCATTGTTCCATAATAAAATGAGCCTCCTATGATAACTGTTTTTTTGTTTTTTAATGAACTTTTAACTAAATGTAACAGTTCTTACAAAGACAGTATAACACGCCGATTTAAAAAAACAAGGTTTTTATTCGTATTTATTTTACAAACTTTCGTTTTATCTAGTTAAAATACGTATAAATGTTAATTTAACAACGTTATAAGTATGTGAAATAGTTATTTAACTTTCTGTTTATTTTATAATTCTCCCTCTTTTTTTTGTTCTCTGTTACACTTAACACTCTTTATCTGTACTATAATAGAGCGCGTTTATCCTCATATAATAAAGAAAAAATAATACAGATGAGTCGATCAAGTTCATCTTTGAACTAATTTTTATACAAAAAAAAAGCGCCAAACTCAGAATTTCTTCTTAATTTGACACTTTCTATTTTTATTTTGGCGCATCTTTTGATACTACTGGATACGGTAAGACTACTTGAACAAGCACAGGCTCCCCATCCACTGATTCATCCAAAACAAATGAGCCATTTGAGTAGCGATCACTTACTTGATAGTTTTGACTACTTAATAAAATCTCTTTATCTTTTGTCGTCTGGATAACAATTTCAGTTTCTTTCGTTACTTCAACCATTGCAACAAGACGATGGGGCATTTTCTTAAGTTCTCTTAGAACCATCAGCCCACGTTTTGCTCGACCTAATGTGTCAAAATCGCTAAGATTCATTTTCTTCACACTGCCACGTTGAGTAATCATCATGACGTCAGTTTTAGCTTGATTACGATTAATCAGCAATCCGCCTATTACGCTATCTCCGTCTTTAAGATTAATGGCTTTAACCCCCGCTGCTTTTGCACCTACAACAGGAACTTCAGTAACTGGGTATCTTAAACCAAAACCACGGTTCGTTGCTAGGAAAACATCTTGATTGGCAGTGTCCGTTGAGTAAATAACATTCACTAATTCATCTGTTGCTTGTTTTAACTTAATCGCAACGGAAGCTTTCGTTTTATAACCACGGCCAGCAATAAAGTCTTTGGCTGCTGTTTGTTTGATCATTCCATCTTTGGTAATAAAAGTAAAGGTTGCTTCTGGAAGAAAGTCCACTAATCCAACGGTTTTAACGATAGTTTCGTCAACCGCTAAACCAATTGTTTGAGAAATATGCTCCCCAATATCTTTCCAACGTAAATCTGTGATTTCATGGACTGGACGATAAATCAAGTTTCCTTTGCTTGTAAACATTAAAACGTGATTTAAGGTGTTCATTTGCTTCACAAAGATAGGGAAGTCAGTATCCTTAATACCTAGTTCTTCTGGCTTCGAAGCACTGTAAGAACGTAAACTACTGCGTTTTAAATAGCCTTCTTTTGTAACAGAGACCATTACTTCTTCTTGCGCCACTAAAACTTCGGTATCAATTTTCAGTTCTTCAATTTCATTTTGAATAACTGTTTTTCTAGGATTCGCGAATTTTGTCTTGATTTCCGTTAATTCTTCTTTCATGACACGAGCCATTTCAGAAGGGTCTTTTAAAATTTTTGTCAATTGGCTAATGGTTGTTGCTAATTCTTTCGCTTCTTTTTCAAGTGCGGTAATATCTGTATTCGTCAAACGGTATAACTGCAAGGAAACAATCGCTTCAGCTTGTAATTCTGAAAAATCAAAAGCTGTGATTAAATTTTCTTTCGCATTTTTTTTATCCGTACTGCTACGAATCGTTTCAATTACTTTATCTAGAATTGAAAGAGCTTTGATTAAACCTTCAACAATGTGTTGTCTTGATTGAGCTTTGTTTAAATTGAAAGTCGTTCTTCTAGTTAAGACTTCAATTTGATGATCAATATACGCTGTAAGCATACGAACAATTCCCACTTGTTGTGGGCGTTTTTTATCGATTGCTACCATATTAAAGTTATAAGAAACTTGTAAATCGGTATTTTTTAAGAGATAGTTTAAAATTCCCTCAGCATTTGCTTCTTTTTTTAATTCAACAACAATTTGCAAGCCTGTTCGATCGGATTCATCACGAACTTCTGCAATGCCATCAATTTTTTTATTTAAACGAATTTCGTCCATTTTTTTCACAAGGACAGCTTTATTCACTTCATAAGGGATTTCGCTAATAACAATTTGTTGTTTGCCACCACGCAAATCTTCAAAATGTGTTTTAGAGCGCACAATCACTTTGCCTTTACCCGTTTCATAAGCTTGTTTGATACCATCCAAACCTTGTAAAATTCCACCAGTTGCAAAATCAGGGCCTTTTAAATACTTCATTAAATCTGCCACACTTGCTGAGCGATTATCAATCAAATGAATAGTTGCGTCAATTACTTCACCTAAGTTATGAGAAGGAATATCCGTTGCATATCCGGCTGAAATACCAGTAGCTCCATTAACCAAAAGGTTTGGGTAACGAGCCGGTAAAACAGTTGGCTCTTCGTCCGTGTCATCAAAGTTTAATACAAAATCTACCGTCTCTTTGTCAATATCTTTTAAAAGTTCCGCCGAAATTTTAGAAAGACGGGCTTCTGTATAACGCATCGCAGCTGGAGGATCGCCATCCATACTTCCGTTATTCCCGTGCATTTCAATTAAAACTTCGCGTAATTTCCAATCTTGACTTAAGCGAACCATTGCTTCATAAACACTAGAATCTCCATGTGGATGATAATTCCCAATAACATTTCCGACTGTTTTAGCAGATTTTCTAAACCCTTTTTCTGCAGTATTGCCTTCAACATTCATCGCGTATAAAATTCGTCTTTGAACGGGTTTTAAACCGTCGCGAATGTCTGGGAGTGCACGTTCTTGGATAATATATTTAGAGTACCTACCAAAACGATCCCCCATCACTTCTTCCAGGGTTAATTCCTGAATATCCGATCTAATCTCCATTTTCGCCACTTCCTTCTAGCTCATCTAATAATTCAACTTGCTCAATTTCTGGTTCAAGTGAATCCATCATTTGATTATTTTCTAAGATACTTCCGCCTTCTTCTAATGAGAATTCAACGTGGGATTCAATCCACTTACGACGTGGTTCTACTTTGTCTCCCATCAAGGTGGAAACACGACGTTCTGCTTGAGCAGCGTCGTCAATTCGAACACGAATTAAAGTTCTTGTTTCTGGATCCATCGTCGTTTCCCATAATTGGTCAGCGTTCATTTCACCAAGTCCTTTGTAACGTTGTAAAATATATCCTTTACCAAAGGTTTTGGTCTTAGCTTCTAATTCTTCATCTGTCCAAGCGTATTCAATCACTTCTTTTTTACCGGTTCCTTTTGACAGTTTGTATAAAGGCGGTAATGCGATATAGACTTTTCCAGCTTCAATCAGCGGTTTCATATAACGATAAAAGAACGTCAATAACAGCACTTGAATATGAGCACCATCAGTATCCGCATCGGTCATAATGATGACTTTGTCATAGTTACAGTCTGCTAAATCAAATTCAGGACCAACACCTGCACCGATTGTATAGATCATGGTATTGATTTCTTCATTTTTTAGAATGTCTTGTAGCTTCGCTTTTTCAGTATTAATTACTTTTCCACGTAAAGGTAAAATCGCTTGGAATTTACGATCACGGCCTTGTTTAGCAGAACCTCCGGCTGAGTCTCCTTCGACTAGGTAGATTTCATTCCGTTTTGGATTTTTGCTTTGTGCAGGCGTTAATTTCCCTGATAAAAGTGATTCATTCTTTTTACGTTTTTTCCCGTTACGACTTTCTTCTCTGGCTTTTCTCGCCGCGTCTCTGGCTTCTCTCGCCTTAATGGCTTTACGAACCAACATTTGACTGACTTCGCCATTTTCAATTAAATAGAAACCAAGTTGTTCCCCAATCACGGCATCAACAGCAGCTCTAGCTTGCGGAGTACCTAGCTTGCCCTTTGTTTGTCCTTCAAATTGAAGAAGATCTTCAGGGATACGCACAGAAATGATGGCCGCTAAGCCTTCTCTAAAGTCGCTTCCTTCTAAGTTTTTATCTTTTTCTTTTAATAAACTTACTTTGCGAGCATATTCATTAAAGGCTTTTGTTAAAGATGCTTTCATACCCGATTCGTGAGTCCCACCATCTTTTGTACGCACATTATTAACGAAGGACAAGATATTTTCTGAATAGCCATCATTGTATTGAAAAGCAAATTCAACTTCGATTTGGTTGTTTTCGCCAGAAAAATAAGCAACTGGATTTAATGTATCTTTTTCTTCATTTAAATACTCAACAAATTCTTTGATGCCTTCTTCGTAATGGAAAATCTCTTGTTTTTCAGTGCGCTCATCAATTAGTTCAATTTTTAAACCTTTTAATAAGAATGCAGATTCTCTTAAACGTTCAGATAAAATATCGTATGAATACTTAACTGTCGAGAAAATAGTTTCATCTGGTTTAAAATGTACGATTGTTCCATTTTTTTCTTTTGTGGTTTTAACTTTTTTTAATGTATCTGCGGGAATTCCGCCATTTTTAAATTTTTGTTGATACATCACACCATCACGAACGATGGTAACAGTTAGCCATTCTGATAGAGCATTTACAACGCTGGCACCCACACCGTGAAGTCCACCTGACGTTTTATAACCACCTTGTCCAAACTTTCCTCCCGCATGTAGTACAGTAAAAATTACTTGTACGGTTGGGATGCCTGAAGCATGCATTCCAACTGGCATGCCACGTCCATTATCCTTAACGCTGACACTATTGTCCTTGTGTAACGTCACAGTAATTTCAGTTCCATAACCGGATAAAGCTTCGTCTACTGAATTGTCTACAATTTCATAGACTAAGTGATGCAACCCTCTACTATCGGTTGAACCGATGTACATACCTGGGCGTTTTCTGACCGCTTCCAGTCCTTCTAGAACTTGGATTGCTTCGTCGTTGTATTCCATATTTATTTTTTTGGGCATTCTCAAAACTCCTTAGACCATAGAAAATAGGCGCATATTACTTGTATAAGTGGCGCATCTACACAATGATACTCTATCTTTCAAGCAATGGAAAGCGAAAATCATCTTTTTTACTAAACTATCGAAAATACGTTCGCTTTATTTGAGAAAACTTTTATTTTCAGTTTTTATGTAATTTGATTTAAATTTCCATTTCAAAATAAGGATAAAGCACAGTGTTTTTATACGTTCATCTAACATGAACTGCTTCTTTAATCTAACGCATTCTTTTGAAAAAAGCAAATCTAAATCGTGAATTTCAGTAATTTAACTAGTAAAGACTACGCTAAAATGCTAAAATATTGCGAGTGAAGGATATTTTGAAGTTATAAGGAGCGAATTCATTTGCTGAAAATCATAATTATGTTTGTTATCGCCTATTTATTAGGTTCGATTCCGTCTGGTGTCTGGATTGGAAAATTATTTTATAAAAAAGACATTCGCCAATTTGGTAGTGGCAATTCTGGAACAACGAATACGTACCGCGTTTTAGGGAAAACGGCTGGAACAATCGTTTTAGCGATGGATATTTTAAAAGGAACGTTGGCTGCAAGTTTGCCTTATTTCTTTCATAGTGACATTAACCCATTGATTATTGGACTAGGCGCCATTATTGGTCATACATTTCCAATTTTTGCTGAATTTAAAGGTGGCAAAGCCGTTGCGACAAGCGCTGGTACATTGCTAGCTTATAATCCACAATATTTTATTATCTGTGCTTGCCTATTTGTCACACTGATTTACCTGACTCGAATGGTGAGCCTATCAAGTATGTTAGGAATGTTGATTATTGCCCCACTTAGTCTCGTATATCACGATTGGATTTTAACAACCATTGCTTTTATTTTATTATTTTTCATTACGTATCGGCATAAAGACAATATTAAACGCATTAAAAATGGCACTGAAAATAAAGTACCTTTTGGCTTAGGCTATAAGAAAACAACTAAAAACTAGCAAAAACCTCTTATCGATTGAACCATTCAATCGATAAGAGGTTTTTTATTAATTTACAGTTATTTCAAAAGCTGCTTCAAATGATTTTTGAGGAGCCAATGTTTGCATGCCTAATTTTTCTTCAATCTTTCCGGTAGCATTCATATCATCTGCAATTCCAAACCATGGTTCGATGCAAACAAAAGGAGCGTCCGTTTGAGGTGGCGACCAAATGCCCACATACGGAAAGTCAACGAATCGAACAGCTACAGAATGTTCTGTTTTTTCAGATTTAATGGTAAAAATATTTTCACCTTTCGTTTCATAAATCATTGCATCATTATCGAATAAACTACGGGTCAACGCAATATCGGTATTCGTTTGAGCCAATGTTTTACATGGTGTATTTAAATATGCTCCTGACAACGGAATCGTTGTTCTGGTTTTTCTTGGTGAAAAAGAAAAATAATAGTCTTCAAATATCGTATCCGTTGTTAATGGAATATTAAATCCAGGGTGTGCGCCAATTGAAAAATAAAGCGACTTATCAGAAGCAGGATTTTCAACGCGATAGGCTGTTGTCACAGTATTGTCAGCTAAAGTATACGTAATCAGCAAATGAAACGCATAGGGGTAGCGCTCTTTAGTACTTGGACTATCTGACAATTTCAATGTCACGGTGCTAGCTGTTTGATGCATTATTTCAAATTCACAATCTCGTGCAAATCCGTGTTGACCCATTGGGTATGTTTTTCCATCCACTTCGTAGCGGTCTTCTTTTAAACGTCCAACAAATGGGAAAAGAACAGGAGCATGTCTCCCCCAGTATTTGGGATCTGCTTGCCATAAATACTCAATCTTGTTGTCTTTTCTTTTAATACTGGTAAGTTCTGCGCCTTTAGTTAAAATAGTAACGGTTAATGTCTCATTTTCAAGTTTGATCATGATTCTTTCCCTCCTTCTAATGCATTCAATAAAGTTGATTATATCATATTTTAAGTCTTTATTTGAAACCATTTTCAGCTTTTAGGTAAATTTAAATAAAAATGATTTCGATAAACTTTATCGAAATCATTTTTGTTTAATAAACAGATTCTTTAGCAAGGGCTTCTATAAATTTCGGATTGTTCACCCGAATATAGGTCCCTTTCATTCCAAGTGAACGAGATTCAATAATCCCACCTGATTCAAGTTTTCTTAACGCGTTAACAATAACTGAACGAGTGATGCCAATTTTATCGGCAATACTAGACGCTGTTAGACGTCCTTCTAAGCCATCTAGCTCATCAAATATCGCTTTAACAGCTTTTAACTCACTATATGAAAGGGTTTTAATCGCCATTTGAACAATTGCCAAACTTCTTGTTTCTTCTTCAATTTGATTTGATTTGTGGTATAAAATTTCCATCCCCACCACAGTTGCACTGTATTCTGCTAAAACTAAATCTCCATCGTCAAAGGCAGAATGCAAACGTGCTAATATAATGGTTCCTAATCGTTCACCCGCAGCACGTATTGGAACAATCGTTGTCAGCCCTTCAGCAAATAAGTCGCGATTTTCAATTGGAAAAGCAGTATAATCACTTTCTACACCTATATTCGCTTTGGTTTCCGTGATACCTAGCATGTTTGCTGTATAGTCTGCTGGAAATCTTTCATCAACAAGCATTTGTTTCACTCGTTCATTGTTAATCCCATGTTTTTCGTTGTATCCAAGCAATACCCCATTTTCACTAATCAAATAGGTATTCGCATCTAATGTGTCCCCTAGTATCTCTGCCATGTTGTTAAATGGCAACCGATCAGAAACCGACGCTACACCGCCTTTTTGTTGCAGCATACTGCTGATTTTACGCATTTTAAGAAGTAAATTGTTCACTCGTTTTTCCTCCAGCTCTTATAAGATATAACGACTTAAGTCTTTATCTTGGACAATATAGTCAATTTTATCGTTCACATAGTTTTCTGTAATTGTAATTTCTCCCATATGCATATCTGGAGCTTCAAATAACAAATCTTCTAATAATTTTTCTAAAATTGTATGCAGACGGCGTGCGCCAATATTATCGGTTTCGTGATTCACCTTAAAGGCAATCTCTGCTAAACGCTCAATTGCTTCAAAGGTAAAGGTTACTTTGATATTTTCCGTTCCAAGCATTGCAATATATTGTTTAATCAATGCGTTATTAGGTTCTGTTAAAATCTTAACAAAATCACTTGCATCTAAATCATTCAGTTCTACACGAATTGGAAATCGTCCTTGCAGTTCTGGAATCAAATCACTTGGTTTAGACACGTGGAACGCACCTGAAGCAATAAATAGAATATGATCTGTTTGGATTGTGCCATATTTTGTGTTGACTTGTGATCCTTCAACAATGGGTAAAATATCGCGCTGCACACCCTCACGAGAAACTTCTCCAGACTGACTTGCTTTAGAAGTTATTTTATCAATCTCATCAATAAAGATAATCCCTGTATTTTGAGCAAGTTTAATGGCTTGTGAATAAATGTCTTCTGGGTTAACGAGCTTTTCAGATTCTTCTTGGATAAAGATTTTAATTGCTTCTTGAACAGTCACTGTTCGTTTGATTTTACGTTTTGGAGTTAAGGCTCCTAAGGTATCATTCAAATCAATCCCCATTTGCTCTAGACCCGCTCCCATTGGAGAATTGACTGTTTTTTTACTTTCATTCACTTCAATCGTTAATTCTCTTTGATCTAGCAAGCCATCGCGAATTTGTTGTTTCATTGTTTCACGGTTAGATGAAATCGTTTCGGTCACTTCTTCTTCGACTTCTTCTTGGTTAAATTGAGACATATCAACGCCCATATTTTGAAACATATTTTCAAAAGGATTTAAATTAGCCGCTTTTTTCTTTTCTTTTTTTATTCCTGGAACAAGTAATTTAGCTACTCGATCGATTGCACGTTTTTCTGCTTGTGAGTAAACATTCGAATACTGTTGCTTTTGAACAATTTGAATACTAACTTCAACTAAATCACGAACCATCGACTCGACATCACGTCCAACGTAACCTACTTCGGTAAATTTTGTTGCTTCTACCTTGATAAAAGGTGCGTTAACAATTTTTGCCAAGCGACGCGCAATTTCTGTTTTACCAACACCTGTTGGTCCAATCATTAACATGTTTTTAGGGGTAATTTCTTGTTGCATTTCTTCTTCTAACTGTAGCCGACGGTAACGATTACGTAAAGCTACCGCAACTGATTTTTTAGCTTCATTTTGTCCAATAATGTATTTATCAAGTTCTTGAACGATTTCTCTAGGAGTCATATTAATAGTTGTATTCATTGTAGACACTTCCTTTTAAAGTTTTTCAACGATAATATTGTGATTGGTAAAGACACAGATATCGGCTGCAACAGTTAAACTTTCTTTAGCAATTTCACTTGCACTTAAATGTTGACCGTGTTTTTTTAATGCGCGACCTGCTGATAGGGCATAATTCCCACCTGATCCAATCGCTAAGATGCCATCATCTGGTTCAATCACTTCACCACCACCACTCACCATTAACATTTCATCTTTATTCATGACAATTAATAAGGCTTCCAGCTTTTGCATCGCACGATCTGTACGCCATTCTTGAGCTAATTCTACAGCAGCTCGTTTTAAATTGCCTTTGTACTCATTTAATTTCGCTTCAAATTTTTCTTCTAATGTAAAAGCATCCGCTACACTTCCAGCAAAACCAACTAGCACTTCACCGTTATAAATACGACGAACTTTGCGCGCTGTGCCTTTCATGATAACAGATTCTCCCATCGTTACCTGACCATCGCCAGCCATCGCACATTCTCCTTTGTGGCTCACAGCAAAAATCGTTGTTGCATGAAAAGTTGTTGTCATTGTTTATTCCTCCTATTAATTCATTTCTTCTTAAAGCTCTAGGCTCTTGGATGAAATTGTCGGTAATTTTTTTGTAAATGCTCCTTTGTTACATGAGCATAAATTTGTGTTGAAGAAAGACTTGCATGACCTAATAATTCCTGAACTGTTCGCATATCTGCCCCGTTGTTCAATAAATGAGTGGCAAAGGTATGACGCAACATGTGTGGGTGAATATTCGAGGTTAAGCTGCTTTTTTTAATTACCTGATTTAATACATATTCAATTCCAGTTGGCGTAATTTGATCGCCATAATGATTTACAATTAAATAAGGATGTTCTTTATGGTAGGTTGTCATTAAAGGTGTGCGGCATTTTTCAAGGTACTCGGTGATTGCAATTGCCGCATAGTGCCCAAATGGAACATACCGCTCTTTATTGCCTTTTCCATGTACCAGCAATACACCTAATTCAAAATCTAAATCTTTAAGTTGGATATTGCTACATTCGCTGACCCGAATGCCGGTTCCATACAGCACTTCTAATAATGCTTCATTTCGAAAATCTAACGGTTTATCCCCTTTTACAGCTGTAAACAGTGCGTCCATTTCCTTTTCATAAAAAAAACGTGGCAGTCTCAGTGATTTCTTTTTCAAATGAATGTATGAAAAAGGATTGTCCTCTACTAGTTGATCTTTCAATAAAAATTGATAAAATGCTCGCATACTTGATATTTTTCTTGAAACCGAGTTGCGGCTTAATTGTTTTTCATTTAACAAACCTAGATAAATTCGAACATCCGCAAGCGTCACCGTTTTAAAAGAGGCTTCTCCAGTTGCTTCAAGAAATTTTTTGAATTCTAGAATATCTTCTTCATAGGCTTTTTTTGTTAATTCAGAGTAATGTCTTTCAATCATTAAATACTGTAAAAAAATAGACATCCATTGTGACTCCTCCAAAAAAATCCCCCCTGTTAATACGACAAAGATACTTTATCATATCAACAAAGAGAATTCAATCTATTCAGGTCTCTATTGAAAGAATTTTCTTTAAATTTAAAATACTTTCTAACGCCCGATTTGCATAGGCTTCGTTTCGAAGTTTCTTGTCTCTAATTTTTTCTGGTAAGGGTGGAAATAACCCAAAGTTTGCATTCATTGGTTGAAAATAGTTGCTATCGGCATGGGTAATGTAATAAGCCATACTGCCAAGTGTCGTTTCTAAAGGAAAAGTAACCAGTTCTTCGCCTAAAACAAGCTTAGCCGCATTCATTCCCGCAATTAAACCACTGGCGGCACTTTCTACATATCCTTCTACGCCAGTCATTTGTCCTGCAAAAAATAAATCCGAACGTTTTTTTGACTGATAGGTTGCTTTTAATACGTCAGGTGATTTAATAAACGTATTTCGATGCATAACCCCATATCGAACAATCTCTGCTTGCTCTAAACCTGGAATCAATTGCAAAATTCGTTTTTGCTCTCCCCATTTTAAATGCGTCTGAAAACCTACTAAATTATAAAGAGAACCTGCCGCGTTATCTTGTCTTAATTGCACAACTGCAAACGGACGCTTATCAGTCTTAGGATCTTCTAATCCAACGGGTTTTAACGGACCAAATAACAGTGTCTTACGTCCACGCTTAGCCATCACTTCAACAGGCATACACCCCTCAAAGAATTTTTCTTTTTCAAATGATTTTAACGGTGCTACTTCGGCTTCAATTAATTCATCGTAAAAGCGATTAAATTCTTCTTCATTCATTGGACAATTCAAATAAGCCGCTTCACCGTTATCATATCTAGATTTTAAATAGACTTTATCAAAATCAATGCTATTCTTTTCAATGATTGGTGCTGCTGCATCATAGAAATAAAGACCATCTGATTCCGTAAATGTGGCAATCTCTTTTGCTAAGGGAGCTGACGTTAAGGGACCGGTTGCAATAATCGTTGGTCCATTCGGTAACGCTACCATTTCCTTAGAAAAAATTTTTATGAATGGATGATTTTTAATTCTTTCTGTTACACCTTGTGAAAATTTATCTCGGTCAACAGCTAATGCACCACCTGCAGGTATTGAATGTCGATCTGCTTCACTAATAATAAGTGAAGAAAATTGTCGCATTTCTTCTTTTAATAAACCAGCAGCGTTTGTTACTTGATTCGCTCTTAATGAATTGCTACAAACCAACTCTGCAAAATCTGACGTATGATGAGCTTCTGTATTTTTTGCGGGACGCATTTCGTATAGATGAACGTTTATTCCTCTTTCAGCAATTTGAAAGGCTGCTTCACTACCTGCTAATCCGGCTCCGATAACGGTTACAAAATTTGTTTTACTCAATAAATTCCCCTTCTTTCTTTGTATATCATTAAAAAATTAAAGAAAAAAGGAGAATACCCCCTTTTTCTTTTGTCTTATTTTTGAACGGCTTCTTGGTAATCACAATTGCTACAAACAACTTGTTTGCCGCCTTTTAATTTTTTCTCAACTAAATAATGTTCACATTTAGGACAATCGCGTCCAACTGGTTTATCCCATGAAACAAATTCGCACTCTGGGTACTTGTCACACCCATAGAACAAACGATTTTTCTTCGATTTACGTTCTATGACATTGCCTTTTTTACATGTAGGACAAGTTACGCCAATTTCCTTAACGATGGCTTTTGTGTTTCGACATTCAGGGAAATTACTACATGCATAAAATTTTCCATATCTGCCTAATTTAATCACCATCGGATGTCCACATAATTCACAATCAAATCCTGCTGGTTCATCTTTGATTTGAATTTTTTCAATTCCTTCTTCTGCTTTTTCGACTTCAATCGCAAAAGGTTTATAAAATCGATCAATTACGCCAACCCAGTTTTCTTTGCCTTCTTCTACATAATCTAGCTGTTGCTCCATTTCAGCAGTGAAATGAATGTCCACAATTTGTGGGAAAAATTCCACAATCATAGTATTAACAATATCTCCTAGTTCAGTTGGCTCAAAACGTTTGCTTTGTAATTTTACATAGTAGCGTCGTTGAATCGTTTCTAAGGTAGGGGCATAAGTAGACGGTCTTCCTACTCCGTTTTCTTCAAGAGAGCGGATCAAGGTTGCTTCAGTAAAGCGTGCAGGGGGTTGAGTAAAGTGTTGTTTTGGCTCAATATCAACCGATTTAACCGTGTCGCCTTTTTCCATTTCAGGAAGAATATTGTCTTTTTCTTCTTTGCCTTCGTCATTTCCTTCAATGTACACTTTAGTGAATCCTGCAAATTTAATTTTTTGACCATTTGCTCTAAATAAGACATCATTTTGAACCAAGTCAACTTTCATAGTGTCAAAAACTGCTGGTGTCATTTGACTAGCTACAAATCGTGACCAAATTAACTTATAAAGTTTTAATTGATCTTTTGAAAGATGCTTTTCTAATTCTGTAGGTGTTCTAAGCACGCTTGAAGGACGAATCGCTTCATGGGCATCTTGGGCACCTTGAGCATTTTTTGATTTTTTAAATTTGGTTGCAGAATATTCCTCACCATATTCTTTTACGATAAATTCAGCTGCTTCGGCTTTAGCACTATCTGCAATCCGGGTTGAATCGGTTCTCATGTAAGTAATTAAACCGACCGCACCACCACGACCAAGGGAAATTCCTTCGTATAATTGTTGGGCAACCATCATCGTTTTTCTTGTTCTAAAGTTCAATTTACGTGCAGCTTCTTGTTGTAAGCTACTTGTTGTAAATGGAAGTGCTGCATTTCGTTTGCGTTCTTTTTTTGTAACATTCGTAACTTCAAAATCAGGACCATCTAATCTTTTAATGACTTCTTGCACTTCTTCTGTATTTTTCAAGGCAACTTTTTTGTTTTTTAAGCCATAAAAATTCGCTTTAAACTTTTTCGTTCCTTTTTTGAAATTCCCACCAATCGTCCAGTATTCTTCTGGTTTAAAAGCGATAATTTCTTTTTCACGGTCAATAATCAACTTCAATGCAACCGATTGAACACGACCTGCACTAAGTCCTTTTTTTACTTTTTTCCATAAAATAGGGCTGATTGTATAACCTACTAGTCGATCTAAGATACGTCTAGCTTGTTGTGAATCGACTAAATCCATATTAATCGAACGCGGTTCTTTAAAGGCTCCTTTAACCGCCTCTTTAGTGATTTCATTGAAAACCACTCTATTTTTATCTTCAATATCCAGATTTAGTAAGTGTGAAAGGTGCCACGCAATGGCTTCCCCTTCTCTATCTGGATCGGCTGCGAGATAAACTTTATCTGCTTTTTTAGCAAACTTTTTTAATTCCTTGATTAAGTCACCTTTACCTCGAATTGAGATATAGTGAGGTTCATAGTTATTTTCAACGTCAACACCCATTTTACTTTTTGGAAGATCTCTAATATGCCCTAAACTAGCGACTACTTTATAATTTTTTCCTAGGTATTTTTCAATGGTTTTTGCTTTTGCGGGTGATTCAACAATCACCAAATATTTATAGGCCACAAAGTTGCTCCTTTCGAATGAGCTTTTATTTAATGATAAATCAAAAACTGAAATCGTTTATCATCTTATGCCATCTGGTAGCACTTTGTCAACTAACTGTTCTAAAATTTTGCTATTTATATAGTAGGAAAAATTAAAAATAAAGAGGTTCTAATAGATAACAACGTTGATATTAAAGTGTTTCTAGTCAATTTTTAATTTTAAAAAATTTTTTTAATTATTTTTATAAATCTTCTAAAATTTGATCTGCATCTACAACACATTTTGCACCATTTAGCAGAAGTTCATTCGTTCCTTTTGAATAAGAACTTAAAATACTTCCGGGAACTGAAAAAACTTCGCGCCCTTCTTGCAAAGCTAAGTTAGCAGTTATTAAACTGCCACTTCTCTTTCTTGCCTCCACAACTAATGTTCCTAAACTTATCCCAGCGATTATTCGATTTCTTAATGGAAAATGATGTCTTTTTGGCTGTGCTCCTATTGGATACTCTGATAGCAATAAATGATTCTTTGCAATCTCACACTGTAAGTCTTTATTGATTTTTGGATAAACTAAATCCAATCCTGTTCCAATAATCCCAATTGTTTTTCCTTGTAGGTGAATTGTTTTTTCATGGACTTCCGCATCAATTCCTTTAGCCAATCCACTTACCGTAACCACTTGCTGCTGAATCAATTTGGGTAAAAGAGCATTTAAAACAGCACTTCCATAGGCCGTTTTTAAACGGGATCCTACAATTGCTAATAACCTTTCTTTTAATAAAGTCTTATCTCCTTGATAAAAAAGTAACGCTGGTGGGTTATAAATTTCTTTTAAAAAACTTGGATAATCAGAATCTAAGATGGTAATCCAGTTAATTTTTTTCTCTTTATAGTGATTTAGAGCTGCTTGACGATCTATTTTTTCATAACTTTCATAAAATAATTTTGTGTTTTTTGTACTTAGGTTTGTAGTAAAAGCTAAATCAAATAAGGATAAAGAGGGGTTGTCAATTAATTCTGCAATCATTCGAATCCGACTACTTGCTCCGACTCCCTGGCAATGCGCCAAATGAAATAGCCATTCATTTAATTCTGTAAGATTCATTTGTCTATCTCCTTTTGTTCGTTAGGGTTAGTATGACTATCCGCAAAAAGGATGGATTTCATGAAAAAAAGATAAAGAGAATTTCTCTTTATCTTTTTTTCATGATTTGATCTTTAACTGGAGCAAAGGTTTTTCGATGAATTGGAGTCACGCCGTATTTTTCTAATCCTTCTAAATGAACTTTTGTTCCATAACCCGCATTTTTAACAAAGCCATAGCCGGGATATTGCTTGTCGTAATCTTTCATCATTCGATCTCTGGTCACTTTTGCAACAATACTCGCAGCTGCAATTGATAAACTTTTTGCATCCCCTTTAATGATGCTTGTTTGTGGAATATCTAATTCTAATTTCATCGCATCAATCAATAGGTGTTGGGGATCAATTGATAAATTTTCAACTGCTTCAATCATTGCCAATTTAGTAGCTTGATAGATGTTCACCTGATCAATGATAGATTCGTCTTTAATGCCTACCCCAATTGCTAATGCTTCCTTTTTAATTTTATCAAATAGCGCATCGCGTTTTGCTTCCGATAATTGCTTGGAATCATTGATTTCTAAGACATGGAAATCTTTAGGTAAAATCACAGCCGCCGCAACAACCGGACCTGCTAATGGACCACGCCCTACTTCATCGATTCCTGCAATATACACACAGTTTTGTTGCCACAATTTTTCTTCAAACTGTAGCATTTCTTGATGTTTTTGCTCTAATTTAAGGGCATCTGCTTGTTTTTTATGCCAAGCTTTAATTGCGGTTTGCACCCCTTTACGTTCATCCATTTTTATTTGTTCAAATGCAGGGTCATCAATAGAATGGATGGATTTTAAGCGTTCTTTTACTTCTATAATCGTTAATTTTTTATCCATATTTACGCCTCTTCTGTTGTTTCAAGGTGGATTGGAGCGTGATCCAATGTGTACCGCCCTACTTTACCACTTCTAATTTCATAAACAACCATTTCACTTGCTCTAGAATAGTCATCTCTAAAACCTCGTTTTTCGCTGATAAGCATCAATAGTTCTGGCAATCCCAACGTTAATTCTTCTGAATTGATTTTAAATCGTTTCATTAATTGTTGTGGATAATAGGTTCTCATAATGTCTAGACCGTATAGTGCTATGTCATCCATTTGTAACAAATTGTCTTTAATGGCTCCTGTTAAAGCTAATTTTTTACCGATTTCAGGATCTTCAAATTTAGGCCAAAGAATTCCTGGTGTGTCTAACAATTCCAATTCTTTTCCTAATTTCAACCATTGTTGCCCTTTTGTGACTCCTGGTTTATTCCCTGTCTTTGCAATATTTTTTTTGATAAAACGATTGATTAATGTTGATTTCCCAACGTTTGGAATTCCAATACTCATTGCACGAATCGCTCTTGGATTAATCCCTTTGCTTTTCATGCGATCAAATTTTTCTTTTAATAACAATTTTGCTTCCGCCATTACTTTTTGCATGCCTTTTCCTTCTTGCGCAATAATGGGAACAGCAGAAATCCCTTGTTCTTTAAAATACAAAACCCATGCTTTCGTTTGTCTTTCGTCAGCTAAATCACTTTTATTCAAAATAATAACCCGCGGTTTTTGTCCGATTAATTCATCTAAAATCGGATTCCGACTTGAAAGTGGCAGTCTAGCATCTACTAGCTCAAAAACCACGTCTACTAACTTTAATTTTTCAGATACTTCTCTTCTTGCTTTGGCCATATGACCAGGAAACCATTGGATTGTCATGTTGTTGCTCCTCTTTACTTAAAATTTATCAGTTAACGAACATCAGTAAAAGAAATGACCTAAAAGCTGTCATTTCATTCACTAAATTATTCAGTTTTTAGTGTTCCAAAATGAGTGAAAGGCCAAATACGAAGATCTGTCGTTCCAGAAATCGTATCAATGTGAACAAAACCAAAAATACGACTATCTTTTGAATTGCCACGATTATCTCCCATTACAAAATATTCGTTTTCTGGGACTTTTGCAACACCGGTTTTCCCCATTAATGTGAAATCGCCTGTCAACAATTGTCCCTTGGCTTTCAATTTTGCTTTATATTTATCAAGATAAGGTTCTTCCACTGCTTTGCCATTTAAGTAAAGTACATCATCTTGCATTGAAATTTCATCTCCCGGCAAGCCAATCACACGTTTGATGTACTGTTTATCAGGAGCATCTGGTGCTGGAAATACAATAATATCAAAACGATCTACTTTTTCAATTTTATTTAAAATTAAACGGTCGTGATTTTCTAGTGTTGGCATCATTGACTCACCATCTACACTTACAGGTGCAAATAAAAATTGACGGATTAACAAACAAATAGCCAATGCTACCACGACATATACAAAGGTACTTAGAATTTCATTTTTTTTGCCTTTTTTTGATTTCTTTTTCCGCGTTTTAGAGTGATGCGCTTTACTTCGTGGCTCAAAAACTTCTGCTGATTCATCTCGTCCATCTGAATAATTTGTTCTACTCATATTCTTTCCTACTTTCTTTTATCATCGTTAATAAACATTTATTCTGTTAAATGGAAAATAAACTAAAATCGTTTTCCCAATGATCTCCTCTTTAGCAACGGATCCAAAAACACGACTGTCGTTGCTTGATCGACGGTTGTCACCTAAAACAAAATACTCGTTAGCAGGAACGGTTTCTTCTCCTGTTAATTGCTGCAAGTCAAAATCGGATGTCCATGTTTCCCCTGCTTGCATTACTAATTTATTTTTTAAGAAAGGTTCGCTTATTTTATGATTATCAATATAAAGTTGATCGTTGCGGTAAGCAATTGATTCGCCAGGCAGTCCAATAATTCTCTTCACTAAGGTTCGGTTAGATGCGTCCTTAAAAACAACAATATCAAAACGTTGGATTTTTGAAAAGGATTCAACCACCATTTGATCGCCTTGATGAAGTGTTGGAATCATAGACGATCCTTGTACATTCATTGGGATAAAAATAAAATTTCTTAAGATAGCGGTGAGGACAATCGCTAAGACAGCGGCTTTAAACCAGTCCCATAAATGATCTCTCCAAGATTTTTCCATGTCCTTTCGCTCCAAACTTGTAAACTATACTACCTTCTATCATACAAGAAAATGACTGAAATAACTATTATTTTGCTAAATTTCATTTAATTTTTTTTTAATCCACAAAAAAAGACCTTATTTTCTAGAAATTAAGTAGAAAATAAGGTCTTTTTGATTAGTTTGTTTGTAAATAAGAAACAGCTTTTTCATATTGTGTGTCATTTTGTTTCATTCGTTCTCGTAAGGCTTCAATTAATGCGGTAGAGGTTTTATCTGTCACAATGCCATCAACAGGCAAATTATGGGCAGTTTGAAAGGCCTTAACCGCTTCGGTTGTTCCTGTTCCAAAGTATCCATTTGCGTCATTAGAAGTAAAATCTAGCGCATTTAAAACGCTTTGTAAGTTCTTCACTTCATCTGACACATCATTTTGTTGATAGGTTTTCTTTGGATCAATTAGCAATAATTTTGTATACGCTGGTAGATCAACGGCAATTGTTGGTTCAATTCCTTTTTTATTGATCCATTGTCCTGAAGGCGTTAACCATTTGGCAATTGTCATTTTCAATTCACTCTTATCATCAAACGTTGCTACAGTTTGAACAGTGCCTTTACCAAATGTTTTTGTTCCAATGATAGTGGTGTTTGCAGATTCTTTTAAAGCACCTGCTAAAATTTCAGAAGCACTGGCGCTTCCTTCATCTACTAACAATGTGATAGGCTCTGTTACTTTAAAGTCACCTAACGTTGCATCAGCTTTCATAATATCGGCTTTTTTATCTCGTTCTTTTGTTTGCATTAAGACTTTGCCATCTTCTACAAACATGTTAGAAATTTTTAATGCTTGATCTAATAGCCCACCTGGATTTCCACGAACATCTAGGATAAAGGATTTTGCACCTTTTTCACGTAAATCTTTGACTGCTTTTTCAACTTCAGAAGCAGTTGGTTGTGAAAAATTCGTAATTTGGATATATCCAATTGTTGGATCTGTTTCATCCAGACGACTTTTTACTGTTTCAACTGGAATCGTATCACGTTTTAACGTTACATCAAAGGTAGTGGTTCCTCTTTGGATTTTCAAGACAACATCGGTCCCTTTTTCGCCACGAATATACGAAACTGCTTTATTTAAAGTCAGACCAGCCATGTCATGATCGTCTACTTTTAAAATAACATCATTTGGCAAAAGTCCTGCTTTTTCAGCTGGCGAACCCGCAATTGGAGAAACAATGGTGATGGCGTCATTTTGATTCATTACTTCCGCACCAATTCCTTCAAAAGAAGCTGAAATCGTGCTGTCTAAATCCGTTGCCTCTGCAACATCTAGGTATTGCGTATAAGGATCCCCTGTCGCATTTACCATGCCAGATAAGGCTCCTTCTAATAATTTAGTACTATCAACTTTTTTATAAAATTGAGTTGATAATTTTGAATAGACTTCTTGTAATTTGTTGAAATTTTGATCGACTTTAGCTGTGTTAGAAGAATCAACGGCTACTTGATTTTGATTTTTTGAAGTCAGCAGATAGGTTCCGCCAATAGCGAATACCGCGACCGCGATCAGTGATGCGATATACACACTTAAAGTAACGTTCTTTTTAGTTTTCTTAGATTTTAAATCATCCGGTTCTTGATTCAAAGGAACACCTCCACTATTCTATTATTTTTGTCTAAGAGCTGTTTCCAATGCTACGATCATCATGTCACTAAATGTACGTTCACGCTCGTCTGAAGAAGTTTCTTCACCTGTGAAAATATGGTCACTAATTGTTAGAATCGCTAACGCTTTGCGGTTGTATTTTGCTGCTAAAGTATATAACCCTGCTGCTTCCATTTCAACAGCCAAAATGCCGTAATCCGCTAATTTTACTTTATCAAGTTCAGCGTTATAGAAGCGATCGGCTGATAAAATATTCCCTACTTTAACCGATAGACCTTTTTGCGTACTAATATCATAAGCTGTTTTTAAAAGATCAAAATTAGCCAAGGGTGCAAAATCTACTTTCCCATCAAATGCTTGACGGTTAATAAAAGAATCCGTTGTTGCCCCTTGTCCTAAAACGATATCTCGTACTTTAACGTCTGCTTGCATTCCACCAGCCGTGCCTACACGGATTAGATTTTGAACATTGTAACTATTCATTAGCTCATCCGCATAAATCATCATCGACGGAATGCCCATCCCCGTACCTTGAACAGAAATACGTTCGCCTTTGTATAAGCCTGTGTAACCAAACATATTTCTAATGCGGTTGTATTGCTCTACATCTGTTAAAAAAGTTTCTGCAATGTATTTTGCACGTAATGGATCCCCTGGTAATAACACTGTTTCTGCAATTTGTCCTTGTGACGCTTCAATATGAATACTCATTTTTTTATTTCCTCCCTAATTTGAACTGCTTAATGTTTGATTTCGTTCAAGATATCGCTCCCACGCGTGGTCAAAAATACTCATTGAACTTAAATAGTCCCCATAAAACTCTAAATAATCACTTACTTCTTGATAATTTTCTGATTGTTTTGGAAAGCTGACATCCAGGTAAACATCATTTGCAAACTTTGTGACTTCGTCATTTTTATGAGGATCTCGTTCGGTCATTAAAAAGTGAAAGAAAGACTGCCTCATTTTAATTCAGCTCCTTTGATTGATAACGTTTGCGTTCTTCTTGTTCTGCCTGATAACGCTCTGGATTTTTTTGATAAAAACCTTGATGTTCTTCTTCTGCAGGATAAAAAGGCATCGCCAATTGAATTTGCGTTACAATCGGCTTTGAATAGACTTTACTTTTGATTAATTGTTGCTTTGAAGCCTCGGCTATTTTCCGTTGGGACTCATCCTTAACAAAAATAACAGGTCGGTAATTATCTCCACGATCTTGAAATTGTCCCATTGCATCTGTAGGATCGGTTTGATTCCAATAAATAGCCACTAACTCTTCATAACTAATAAGGGATGTATCAAACGTAATTTCAACTGCTTCGGTATGCCCAGTTGTTTTTGTTAAAACTTCCTCATAGGTAGGATTTTCAACATGTCCACCGGTATACCCCGAAATGACTTTTTCAATTCCTTTCATCTGATCAAAAGGCGCTACCATGCACCAAAAGCAGCCCCCAGCAAAAATCGCTGTTTCCTTCATGTAACAATCCCCCTTATTTCTTAACAAGCTCTTCTAATGGCAAATAGACACTAAAACGAATGTCGTCATTTTTTAAATCGAATTTTTTAGCTTTTATTTTCAAGCCATTTTCTAACTTATACTCATCCAAGTTTAAAACAATTAATTGTTTTTTACTATCGATTTGTACCCATTTAGGTAAGTTGTATTGTTTAGCAATTAAATTCATCACATAACCAATAGGTAAATTCAATTTCCCGATGCTTATATTTGTCGCTTTTAACTGAACGTTGCCATTTTCCATTACAAAAGGATCTAAATAGAGGTAAAAATGAACATCGTGATTAAAGAGTTTAAAGGTGCCAATGACTTCAGCTTGTTCATTGAATACTAACTGATATTGGATATCTCCTTTTTTTATAAAACGATCAATTCCATGTGCGACAATTTCATTAACCTCTTTTTTATGAGTACTTACTTCAAAAGAAACATCTTCCGTTTTCTGTGCTTTTTTTTGTTCAGCTACCGTATTAACAGGCACAAAAATCTTCGTACCACCCCAAATACCAAATCCTAATAATACAGCTACTAAAATTAAAAATGACCATTTCCATGGATTATTAGGACGCTTGAATTGCTTTCTTTGTTTGGTTTCTTCTACCATTTTCTCACTGCTTTCTCTAGTTACTTCTTACGGGAGCCACTCTGCTTTTGTTGCTTGCATTTTTTCGTAAAGTGCTTTTGCCATCCGATCATAGCCTTCATCATTAGGATGGAAACTGTCTTCTTCAAATAATAAATCATTTACTATTTCAGGAGTTTGATCAGAATTTTTGGATGCTTTTTCTTCTTTTTTAGTTGTTTCCACTTGATTTCCTTTAGAGAGCAAGTCGTTTATTGGAATGAAATGAGCTTTATTTTGTTCATCAACAACAGAAGTAGTTGCCTCATTCCATGAATCTACTACTGCTTGCATTTCAGGAACATCTGAAAAATACAAATAAAACGGATTGTAAATGCCATAAACATAAATTGGTGCATGTTTGTTTAGATTTCGTATTTCTGAAAAAATCGTTTTTACTCGTTCTTTATATTCAGCTTCTGGCTTTGTAAAACTATCTTCTGTTACTTTTAGTAGTTGAGATTTAATCACTTTCATTAAATCATTGCCACCAAAAGTCAAAACGATGACATCTGCTTCTTTCAGAGAATCTTGGATGTCCGTTTTCGTTTGAATTCGTTTTAGAATTTGAGTGCTGGTATTGCCTGAAATTCCATAGTTAGCCGTTGTAATATCGTTGATTTTTTTATCTTTTGCGTATAAGTCCGCTATTCGTGAAACGTATCCCCCAGTCGCAGTCCCGTCACCAATGCCTTCTGTTAAAGAATCGCCTACTGCAACAATGGAGATGTCCTTTTTGGGTACTTTCTTTGTGATCTTTGTTACTGCCTTTTGAGTTGCTGTCTCATTGCCACTAAAAAAATTTAATACTTGAAACACAACAAATGTGGCTATTGCCAAAAAAAGAACTATTCCTACTAGTGATTTTAACTGTTTCATTGATTTTTTCCTTTCTTAATTTAAAAAGAACAGTTCTACTTATAGTAGAATCTGTCCATAAATAATTATGCAGAATACTTACTAATCGGTATAGTACATGACTGCAAAAGCACCTTTACCAGCATGTGTTGAGATAATTGGGCTGGTTAATCTAACCCGCATTGGTACGTCAGGTAATGCTGCTTGAAATTGATTTTTAATTTCTTCGCAAGCCTCTTCATCGTCTGCATATGAAAAAGATACTTCACGAATATTAGGTGTTTCTTTTAATTTCTCTTGTAATTCAACAAGCCATTTATTAACTGGTTTCATTCCGCGTCCACGAACACGTAATTCTAATTGTCCTTTTACTTGCTCCATCATCACTTTTACATTTAAAAAGCTTGACAACGCTCCTGCCAGGCGACCAATTCTACCACCTTTTACAAGATTTTCTAATGTCACAACACAAATATATAATTTAGTATTGGCTCTCACTTCGTCAATTCGTTTTAAAATAGCTTCTTTATCGGCGTTCGCTAACGACATTCTGGCTGCTTCAATTACTTGGAAAGACAAGCCGCGATCCGTAAAATCACTATCGATAACCGTAACTTCTGTTGTCGATAATTGCGCTGCTTGACGAGCGGTATTAACGGTTCCACTAAGATTTTCTGTCATGTGAATAGAAATAACTTCACTGCCATCTTTTCCTAACTCATCATACAATTCAACAAACTGCCCAATTGGCGGTTGACTTGTTTTTGGTAAGGCTTTGGCTTGTTGCATTTTTTCCATAAATTCTTCTTTTTGCAATGTGACTCCGTCAACATATACAACGTCATCAATCATCACTGTTAAAGGCAAAACATGAATTGCTAATTCTTTAATTTCATCTGGTCCTAACTCAGCGGATGAATCTGTTACAATTTTAAATTTCTTCATTTTTTATTAATCCCACTCTTTCTTCTGCAAAAATAGATAGGTTCATGTTATAATGATTAAAACAAATAAGTGACTCACTTAAAAGTGACCTAGCGCTATTTTATTCTTATTAAAATAGTATAACAGATTCTCATATTTTCGTACACTAGAGAAACGTGAGATTTTTTAAAGTTTTAACTTATCGGGGGGATTTAATTGAAGGAAACAACAAACACAACACAACATTTTTCTAAAAGTTACTTAATTGTCAACGAAGTTTTCAATGCGATTACTCATGGGATCGGCGTTGGTTTAAGCATTGCTGGTTTAGTTTTATTATTAATCAAAGGAACCCAAAATGGTTCAGCACTAGAAGTTGTCTCTTACGCAATTTACGGCACAACCTTGATTTTACTTTACCTTGCTTCCACTCTTTTTCATAGCCTAATGTTCACAAAAGCAAAAAAGATTTTTCAAATTTTTGATCATAGCAGTATTTACCTTTTAATTGCTGGAACCTACACTCCTTACTGTTTGGTTACTGTTGGCGGTCCACTAGGTTGGTCATTGTTCGGTGTGATTTGGTTGATGGCTATTCTAGGGGTGGTTTACAAATGCATCTGGCTAGGAAAATATCAAAATGCATCAACGGTCATTTATATTATTATGGGATGGTTGTGTTTGATCGCAATGAAACCTTTGTATAGTGGTCTAGGCCCAATCGGTTTTTGGTTATTAGTAGCTGGTGGCGTTTCATTTACCGTTGGCGCTCTAATTTACAGCATGCGCTCCGTTCGCTTTATGCATGTTTTATGGCATCTGTTCGTGATGCTCGGCACAGGATTTATGTATTTTTCAATTCTGTTGTATGCTTAAAAAAATAAAATCAATAAGAAAACGGCAACTTCAATAATTTGAAGTTGCCGTTTTCTTATTTTCTAACGTATGTTTCAAACACATGAGGATAACGATTTTTTTCATCTAAAATTCCTGGAGTTGCTTCTGTAATTTTCCATTCTTGCCAATTTAAAGGTGGAAATTGAGTATCTCCTTTAAATTCCCCTTTAATAATTGTGCGATACAACACATCAGCGTCATCCAAAAAGTCTTTAAATACTCCTGTACCGCCAGTGATAAACGTATCTTTTTCATAGGATTTAGCAAAATCCAGTACTTCTTGGCGACTGTGCATCACAGTCACACCAGCTGCTTCATAAGTCGGATCTGTAGTTAAAATAATGTTTATGCGATTTGGTAAGGGGCGTTTCCCCATACCTTCAAAGGTTTTTCTTCCCATCACAACGGCATTATGAATTGTTTTTTCCTTAAAAAACTTTAAATCATTCGGCAAACGCCACGGTAACGTGCCTTGATACCCAATTGTACCATTTTCATCTTGAGCCCATAAATACGCAATCATGAGTTTTCCCCTCTTTTCTATCGATTAAACTGCAATTGGTGCTTTGATTGCTGGATGTGGATTGTACTCTTCAATTTGAATATCTGCTACATCAAATTCAAAAATACTTGTTTTTTCTTGATTTAATTTTAACGTCGGAAATTCGCGAATACTTCGAGTCAATTGTTCAGTCATTTGATTCATATGATTCGAATACAAATGAGCGTCTCCGATTGTATGCACAAAATCCCCTACTTCTAAACCTACTTCATGCGCAATCAAATGAGTCAACAACGCATAACTTGCAATATTAAAAGGAACGCCTAAAAAGATATCGCCACTTCGTTGATACAATTGACAACTTAATTTTCCGTCTGCTACATAAAATTGAAACATCGAATGACATGGAGGCAATGCCATTGATGGAACGTCTTCTGGATTCCAAGCGGAAACAATCAAACGTCTTGAATCAGGCGTTTCTTTGATCATTTGAATCACATCTTTTAATTGATCAATGGTTTCTCCTTGAGTTGTTTTCCAATGACGCCACTGAGAACCGTAAATATTTCCTAGTTCACCATATGTTTTGGCAAAGCCATCATCTGTTAAAACGCGTTCGCAGAATTTTTTTAATTCTACTTGGTAGATTTCATTAAAATCGGCATCTGTAACTGCACGACGACCAAAATTTGTCATATCTGGACCAGAATAATCTGCACTTTTTACAAAGCGTTCAAATGCCCACTCATCCCAAATATGATTATTATGCTCTAATAGATACCGAATATTGGTATCGCCTTTAATAAACCATAACAATTCACTTTTAATTAATCCAAAAGGAACTCTCTTAGTTGTAAGCAATGGAAACCCTTTTGACAAATCAAAACGCATTTGATGGCCAAAGATGCTCTTTGTTCCAGTTCCAGTACGATCTGTTTTGACATTTCCTGTTTCCAATACTTTTTTTCCTAATGCTAAATACTCTTTTTCCACATGAACGCCTCCAGTTAATCGATCTTTCTTTTTTATGCAAATTGACTTAAAAACTCCCAACGGGCCATTTTCACTTCAAGTTCTTCCTCTAATTGAGTAACGTTTTCTTGTAATTCTTGTAGTTTTGTAAAATCGCTGCTTGATTTTACCATCGCTTCTTTTAAAGTTTCAATCTCTTTTTCTATTTTAGCGATATCGTCTTCAATCGTGTCCCATTCTTTTTGTTCTACAAAGGTTAATTTCTTTTTATCTTTTGTTTCATTTTCTGTTGAATCAACTTGATTGTTATTTTTTATTGGCATATCCGTTTCCACTTTACCTGTTCGATCTTCTTTTAAAAATTCAGTGATACTGCCGTAATAAGGCGTCACTTGCCCGTTGCCTTCAAACATTAGTAGTTTATTCGTTGATTTATCTAAAAAGTAACGATCGTGAGAAACAGAAATCACAGCACCAGGGAAGGTTTCAATATAATCTTCCAAGACTGTTAATGTTGCAATATCCAAATCATTTGTTGGTTCATCTAATAATAACACATTTGGGCGCTCCATCAATAATTTCAATAGATACAAACGACGTTTTTCGCCACCTGATAATTTTCCAATTAACGCACCGTGCATGTGACGTTCAAACAAGAATTGCTCCAACAGCTCCGTCACACTTACTCGCTCTCCATTAGTAGTTTCAATTTCTTCTCCTACTTCTTGGAGATACTGAACAAGACGTTTGTTAGGATCCATGTCTTCTGTCATTTGAGTATAATAAGCAATTTTAACCGTTTCGCCAACTACTAATTTCCCACTATCCAGCACCATTCTGCCTGCCAACACATTTAATAACGTTGATTTCCCCGCACCATTTAGTCCACTGATTCCAATTCGATCTTTGGTTTGCACTAATAAATTAAAGTTATTTAAAATAACATGATTTTCAAGAGTTAACCCCGCATCTACTAATTCAAAAACACGTTTTCCTAAACGACTGCCATCCATTACAATCTCAACAGATCCGTCTGTTTTAGTTTGATTTAAATTGCCTTCTAAGTCATGGAAGCGATCAATCCGGGCTTGTTGCTTAGTTGTTCGAGCTTTTGCTCCAGCGCGCATCCAATCTAGTTCTTTTAAATAAAGTTGTTTTCTCTTTTGGTCTTGTTTTTCCATTTCAAGCATTCGCTCTGCTCGCTCTTTAACGTACACTTCATAGTTTCCTGTATACGTAGTTATTTTTCCGTGGGCTAATTCAATCATACGATTGACAACACGATCTAGAAAATAACGATCATGGGTCACAAGAAGCAACGAGCCTCTGTAATTACTTAAATACTTCTCCAACCATGTAATTGTTTCAAAATCAAGATGGTTGGTTGGTTCATCTAAAATCAACAAATCTGGTGCTTGGATCAATACTTGAGCTAATCCAACACGTTTCTTTTGTCCCCCAGAAAGTGTGGCTACTTTTTGTTCTAAATCATGGATACCCAACTGATTTAAAATTGTTTTAGCGTTTGTATCTGCTGTCCAAGCATCTTCTCGGTTCATTTCTTGTTCCGCATTTGAATAGGCTCTTTGGTAGGCTTCATTCATTGAATCTAGCATTAGATTTTCTAATGCGATTTCATAATGACGTAGTGCCTTTAAAATTGGCGTATCGCCTTCGAAAACTGCATCAAACACTGATTGTTCTGAGTTTAGTTGTGTTTGTTGTTCCAAATAACCGATTCGATAGTCTTTTGGCATTTGAATTTCGCCTGATTCACTGCCATCGCGTCCTGTTAACACTCGTATTAAACTTGATTTTCCAGTTCCATTCGTTCCAATCAAGCCGACTCGGTCTCCTTCTTTTATAGTAAAGGAAATATCATCAAAGAGAACTTTTTCTCCATAAGTTTTCGTTAAGCCAATTACTTTTAAATCTTTCATCTCTATTCGCCACTTCCTTTATTCATTTCCAAAATTCAGTCTTTCTCATTCTAACATGGATCTTCATCGGTAAATAGTCTAAATCTGATTGATGAAGATTTCCTCAATGAATCAGCCTTTTAAATGTGGTTAAATCTTCCATTATTAGCGACTGCAACTGGCGGTTATAAAAAATGGCAGCAGGATGAAACGTTGAAAAGACTCGATAGTTTTTTTCTGTCCATATAAACTGGTTTGAATTTAGCGATTGTAATTTTTGAATGGGTCCCGTATAGAGCTGGCCATGAAGCTCTGTAATCGTCCCTACATTCCCAAGGATTCTTTTTAATCCGATATTCCCCATAGTCAAAATAATCGGCGGATTTACAGTTTGAATTTCTGCATCTAACAATGGGGCGTGCGCAATGATTTCTTTTTTTGTTGGAGGTCGATTGTATTTTTTAGTTCGTTTTTCTCCTGTTTTCACACTCACTTTTTGTTTAATTGTATAAGGTCTACTTCGCACGGTACTCGTTATATAAACATCTTCTCTTGAAACTTCTAACCTATCAAAAAATTTCATTAATTCTTTCCCTGCACGCCCACTAAACGGAATTAAATTTCCAATTTCAGTTTCACCAGGTGCTTCACCAATCAACATAAACAATGGATGTAAGGATCCTTGCCCTGGTACAAAACCTTCAACTGGTAAATGCTTAACACGCTCTTTTCCTAATATTATCAGCTCTTTCGTTAATGCTGTTTCCATTTTTTCACTCCTGACCTAAAAAAGATATGAGACACAGTTACGTCCCATACCTCTTTTTTAGAATAAACCCGAAACTTTTCCATCTGCATCAACATCCATATTTAATGCCGCTGGGCTTTTAGGTAAGCCTGGCATCGTCATCACATCTCCTGTTAACGCAACGATAAAGCCCGCTCCTAGTTTAGGTACAAATTCTCGAATCGTCACATCAAAATCAGTTGGTCTACCTAAAAGAGAAGGATCATCTGATAATGAATATTGTGTTTTCGCCATACAAACAGGTAATTTTTCCCATCCATAAGTTTTAAATGTTTTTAGTTGAGTTAAGGCTTTTTTAGAAAATAGCACTCTACGTCCACCATAAATTTGTTGAACAATTTTGGTGACTTTTTCTTCGATTGACGTTTCTTCTGCGTTGTACAATGGTTGGAACCCTTTTGAACCTGATTCAATCGCCATTAAAACAGCGTTTGCTAGCTCTACACCACCTTTTGACCCCTTTTCCCAGACAGCTGTCAACGCTGCCTCAACGCCTAATTCACGGCATAACCCCTTAACTAATTGCGTTTCATTTTTTGTATCCGTACTGAATTCATTAATTGCTACAACTACAGGCAAACCATAAGACTGCATATTCTCAATATGCTTTTGTAAATTACTAAACCCTGCTTTTACAGCTGCAACATTTTCAGTAGCTAATTGATCCTTAGAAATACCACCATGCATCTTTAGTGCGCGAATTGTTGCGACAACAACAATTGCATCTGGTGCTTTTTCAAGTTGCGGAACTTTAATATCTAAAAACTTCTCAGCACCTAAATCCGCACCAAATCCTGCTTCAGTAACCGTGTAATCGGCTAATTTCATAGCTGTTTGTGTGGCTAATACGCTGTTGCAACCATGAGCAATATTGGCAAAAGGACCGCCATGAACCAGAGCCGGCGTGTGTTCAATTGATTGTACGAGATTTGGTTTTAACGCATCTTTTAATAACAACGTTAACGCGCCTTCTACTTTTAAATCCGCAACCGTCACAGGGTGTTTTTGAAAGGTGTAGCCTATTACAATTCGAGCTAAGCGTTTTTTTAAATCGGTTAAACTTGTTGCTAAACATAAAATGGCCATAATTTCACTTGCAACCGTAATATCAAATCCATCTTCTCTTGGAACGCCTTGCATTGGGCCACCTAAACCAATCGTCACATGACGCAACGCGCGATCATTTAAATCAACAACGCGTTTCCATATCACTCTTCTTGAATCGATTTGTAAGAGATTTCCTTGAAATAAATGATTATCAATAAAAGCTGATAACGCATTATTTGCTGTTGTAATAGCGTGCATATCCCCTGTAAAATGCAAGTTAATATCTTCCATTGGAATCACTTGAGCATATCCACCACCACAAGCCCCTCCTTTTACGCCCATTGTAGGCCCTAGGGACGGCTCACGTAAAGCAATCATTGTTTTCTTCCCTAAAGATGAAAGTGCATCTGCTAATCCAATCGTTACAGTTGATTTTCCTTCACCAGCTGGAGTTGGGTTGATTGCTGTTACCAAGATTAACTTACCATTTTTTTGACGAGCAAGACGTTTCATTGTGTTAAAGTCTATTTTTGCTTTATATTTACCGTATAGTTCTAAGTCATCCGAATCTAATTTTACTTTTTCTGAAATTTCTTGAATTGGTTTTAGTTTAGCTGCTTGCGCAATTTCAATGTCTGTTAATGTCAATTTATGAGTTCCTCCCTATTATATCCGAACATTAAACCGATTAATGTTCAATTCGTTCTTATCTTACTTTAATTATACAACAATTGTGACCGAAAAAGAAACTTAATTTTTATTAGTTGATGTTATTTTAGCTATTTATATTTGACGGATTCATAGAATATTTCTATAATAGGAATAAGCCATGAATTAAATTTTGGTGACGTTGGATTCTAAACTAGAGGGGGACGTTACATATGGAAACTGGGACTGTAAAATGGTTTAGTAATGACAAAGGATACGGATTTATTGAATACAATGATGGGGAAGATATTTTCGTACACTTCACTGGAATTGAAGGCGATGGATTTAAAACATTAACTGAAGGACAAACAGTCGTCTTTACGATTGTTGAAGGAACTAGAGGTCCTCAAGCTACTAAAGTAACGATTGAATAAAAAAACGATACCCTTTATCAGGTATCGTTTTTTAAATCACTTAATCTCTTTGATCGTTTTGAAAGACCGATGTATCCAAATACGTTGGGGTTTTAATAAATTCTTCAGATAAAGAAATCGCTGGATAATCCGTTGCGAAACGGTGATAAAATTGCGTTTTTATTTTTTTATTAAAGAAATAAAACCAAAACTTCGGACGTTCTGTTTTAAAATCAATTTGTTGACTTAAATGATGCCCCTTAATTTTTTTAATCGATTCAAGTGGAATACTTTCTTTTTTCATACCTCTTAAATATGAAAATTCCATATTCGTATGATTGATCGTTAGATAAGATCCTAGTCCAATGTAGGCTGTTAAAATAAAAATAATTGCTGCAAGAATACTTACTACATTTAGCCGTTGAACCTCTAAAATACCTATTAAACTAATAAAAAAAGTAGTCCAACTAATAGACCAATAAATAATTTGATAAGCAGGTTCCAAAGAAAGACGATACCTTATTGTTGCTTCGTTCTTCAACCAGGATTCCTCCTTTTATTGTTAGGATGATTCTATAGTATCATAGATTAATTTGGGAAGCTATTAAGAAACTTATAAAATTGAAAAGGAGACTCTTTTTGTCATGCTTAAAATTTATACAGATGCTGCAACAAAAGGCAATCCCGGTCCAAGCGGCGTTGGCATTGTCATTTCTGGCCCCAAACAATTCTATCAACAATTAGCCATCCCTTTACAAGAAAACTGTAGCAACCACGAAGCTGAATTCCAGGCTCTTTTAATTGCCTTACAACATATAGAAAAACAACATCTTTTAACTGAAACGGTCATGATTTATACCGATAGTAAAATCGTAGCGAATTCGGTTGAACGTAATTATGCTAAAAATGATCAATTCGCGACTTATTTAAAACCCATTCATCATATTTTAAATCAAATAGAACTATCCTTTATTAATTGGATTCCTGAAGCACAAAATAAAGGCGCTGACCACTTGGCTAGACAAGCTCTGCAATTAAAGTTAAAAGAAAAAGCTTAGTAGATAACTACTAAGCTTTGCAATACATGTGCCTGTTTACGAATAAACCACTCCATTGATAATGGTTTGCGATACGTCATAAGCATCGTCTAATAGTACTAAATCTGCAATATACCCTTCTTTAATTTCCCCAATACGATTGAGTCCTAGTATATTTGCTGGCGTAGTAGAGGCCATTTTAATACCATCAGAAAGCGGAATGCCAAAGTCAACGCTTAGTTTTAGTGAACGATTCATTGTAATGGTACTAGAAGCTAGCGTTCCATCTTGAAGTCTGGCAATGCCCTCTTTAACGGATACTTGATGTCCACCGAATACATAATCACCATCTCCCACACCCATTGCCTGTAAGGCATCTGTAGTCAACACGAGTTTATTGGGCCCTTTGATTTTATGCATCAAGCGAATAATACCTGGATGTAAATGTACGCCATCAACTATGGCTTGCAAACTAACACCATCATTTTCTAAAGCGGCTGCTACCAAACCTGGGGCACGATGATGAATTGCGGGCATTGCATTGAAACAATGAGTAATATGACTAGCACCTTCTTCAAAAGCTTGCGTTGCTTCTTCATAAGTCGCATTTGAATGAGCAATTGCCACTACTACATTGCGCTTTGTTAAATAGTGAATCAAGTCAATTCCTCCTGGCAATTCTGGAGCGATGGTTACCATTTTAATTAAGTCTCCTGCTTCTTTAAAAATAAGATCCATTTCTTCAAAATTAGGATGGCGTAGATACTTTTCATTTTGCATGCCTTTTTTTAATACATTTAAATAGGGACCTTCTAGATGGATTCCAGCAATTTTAGCCCCTTCTTCTTTTCCAATCACTTCTTTAGTACTACGAATCATCTTAAGAAGAGATTCTAGTGAGGAACTAACTGAAGTAACTAAAAAACTGGTACAGCCTGTCTCAGCACATTTTTTCGAAACTGCCTGAATGCTTTCGGTTGTGCCATCCATCATATCAAAATTATTGGCACCATGAATATGGACGTCCACCATTCCAGGAATAAGAAGTTGATTTTTACCATCTAGGACAACCGTATCTTCCAGACATTCAATATTTCCGGTAGAAATTTGCTTAATACGTTGGTTTTCAATCCCAATGGTTACTTTTTTTCTTGTCCCATCTTCAATAATGTGTGCATTTTTTATTAGTAAATTCAATGAGCTCACTCCTCTGTAATGATTATTTCAATATTCTGATCTTCTAGTTTATTTTTTAATTCTTTTGAGAACGGTTGATTTGAAATAATCAGATCAATTCCGCTAAATGCTAATTTGAAAGAAGTTTCAACAGCTATTTTTGAAGAGTCAACAACTAAACATACTTTTTTAGCATTTTTAATAATGGCCTTTTTCATTTGAATATCGGTTAACTCCGAGTAAAAGATACCGTTAGTGGAAATCCCCGCAGCACCAATAAAGGCACAATCAAATAAAAAAGTAGACAATTGTTCAATGGTGGCTTCTCCATGAATCAAGTGTGACTGAGCATCAAATAAGCCTCCTAGTAAAAAAACGTCACTTTTTTTATTTTTTTTAGAAAGAGCAAAAGCATTGTCAACTGATTGAGTGACCATCAGTAATTGCTCGTGGTTTAAGTGCTCTGCAATCATTTGAACCGTGGTGGAGACATCAAAAAATAGAACTTGATGTGGTTTTATTTCCTCAATTGCTTTTAAGGCAATTGCATCTTTTTCTTTAGCGTTTGCAATCATTCGATCAGTATAGGTTTGAATTTTTTCTTTCATAACGGGTAAAGAAATCCCTCCCCGATAGCGCTCAACTAATTCTTGATTGAGTAAAACTAAAATATCACGCCGAATGGTATCTTTAGAAACCGATAATTCTTCCATCAGCTCTTCTGTTGAGAGTTCTTTTCTTTCTTCTAATAACTCAAGAATAGTTTTCAACCGATCTTTTTGATTCATTTATACCACCTCTTTTTAAGTTTTATTAAGTTTTTTACTATTATTTTTAAGTTATTTTAAGTTTAACCCTTTTTTTAAAGAAAGTCAATGCCAATATTGTTAAAAAAAAGATACTAAGAATCATCGATTCTTAGTATCTTCTACTTAATAATCATAAACCATTTGATAGATTTTATCTTGTAATTCCAGTAAATAGCGAGGATTTAAGGCTTCTTCTGTTGCTTCTAAAATCAATTCATTCGGCTCTTTAAAGGCACCGTATTGATGGATGTGCGCCGTTAACCATTGACGAATGGGTTCATAGTCGCCCGTTTTATAAATTGCTTCTAAATCAATTTCTTTTGCCATAGTATGTTGCAATTGCGCTGCATACATAAAGCCTAGAGCATAGGATGGGAAATAACCAAAGCTACCGCCACTCCAATGGACATCTTGTAAAATCCCTTCAGCATCATTGGTTGGTGTTACACCAAGGTATTCCTGATATTTTTGATTCCAAATTTGCGGCAAGTCCTTCACATCAACCTCATCATTAAAAATCATTTTTTCAATTTCATAACGAATAATAATGTGAATTGGGTACGTTAATGTATCGGCTTCAATTCGAATCAAGGAAGATTTCGTTTCATGTAATCCCTTGTAAAATGTTTCAAAATCAACATCATCTAGCTCGCCATCTGCATAGCGTTGCAACAATGAGTAGTTATCTAACCAGAATCGTTTATCGCTACCCATAACAATCTCATAAAATAAGGATTGTGACTCATGAATTCCCATTGAAACACCACCACTCAACGGCGTGTAATCATATTTTTCAGAAATATTTTGTTCATAAATGCCATGTCCAGCTTCATGAATAATACCAAAAATTGCCATTTTATAATTATGTTCATCCCAACGAGTCGTAATTCGAGCATCTTTGCGATTCATACTTTGCATAAACGGATGAATCGTATCATCCAGTCTTCCAGCTTCAAAACGGTACCCCATTTTTTTAACGACTGCTGTAGAAAAAGCCTTTTGATTTTCTTTACTCATAAAACGAGTTAAAAAATCAGTTTTAGGAGGTGTCCCATTTTCCTTGATTTTAGCTAAAATTGCCAGAATGCCTTCTCTTAGTTCAAAAAATAATTTATCTAACTTGGCAACCGTCATGCCTGGTTCATATTGGTTTAATAAAACATCGTAATTTGTGGCTTCGTCTTTTTTCCAATAGGTAATAAATTTCTTTTCATAAGCAATAATTTTTTCTAACGATGGCAAGAATACCTTAAAATCTTGGGTTTCTCTTGCTTTTTTCCAAGTGGCATCCGCTTCACTCGTTACTTTGATGAAGTCTTTGTATTCATTTTGTGGAATTTTATGATTTAAATCATATTCTTTTTGAACTTTTTCCACCATTTTTTTTAACTCATCAGACAGTTCACTTTGATTTTTGTGAAGTTCACTTAAATAATGAACCATTTCAGTGGAAGTTGATTTTTCAAATGCTTGACTCGCTAGATAACTTACCAATTCGCCACGGTAAGAACTGCTTTCTTCAGGCATTCCAGTTAATGAATCCCACTCTAACAGCGCAACGGCTTCATTTAATAAAGCAATTTCTTTAGTTAATTCTAAAAAACCTTTTTCTTGTTCCCCCATCTAAATTCACTCCTTTAAGTTCTTGGTGCTCTTGGTGGACGTTCGCCCCAATACTGGAAGAAATCGGTACGAAGTGCGCCATTGTAAAGCTTACGTTTTTTCGTTGCTCGTTCTCCATAGTAACTTTCAAATGTTAAATCGCTTGTTAAAATATATTTACTCCATGTTTTTAACGGACGATAGGTTGTCCCCATTTGTTTGTATAGCGTTTGAACGGCTTCTTCTTCTCCTAAACGCTCACCGTATGGTGGATTTGCTATAATTACGCCATATTCTTTATCTGTGGTAAAATCACTTAACTGCATTTGTTTAAAGGTAATGCTGTCTCCTAGACCTGCTTCAATCGCATTTTCTTTTGCAAATTCAATCATTTTCCCATCAATATCGCTTCCCACAATATCTAATTCAATATCGTAATCTGCTAAAGATTCAGCTTCTGTACGAACTTCTTTAAAAATCTCCTCGTCAAACCAATCCCACTCTTCACAAGCAAAACTGCGATTGAATCCTGGTGCAATGTTATGACCAATTAATGCTGCTTCGATTGGAATTGTCCCACTCCCACATACAGGATCATAAAATGGACGGTCTTTTCTCCAAGATGTTAGCAATACTAAAGCAGCCGCCATATTTTCTTTTAGCGGTGCCCCACCTTTTGAAGTACGGTATCCTCGTTTAAATAAACTTGGTCCCGTTGTATCTAATGTAATTGTTACTTTATCTTTTAATAAAGCCACTTCTAACTGATACAATGCACCTGTTTCTGGCAAACGCGTATTACGATGGTACACGTCACTTAGTCGGTTTACAATGGCTTTTTTTACGATAGCTTGGCAATCTGAAACGCTATATAATTTAGATTTGATTGATTTACCAGCAACTGGGAAACAGGCATCCATTGGCAATAAGTCTTCCCAAGGCAATGCTTTTGTTTTTTCAAACAACTCATCAAACTCATAGGCATTAAATTCACCAACGATAATTTTCACACGATCGGCCGTACGCAACCATAAGTTGGTTTTAGCAATATCACGCATGCCACCTTCAAAAAATACTTTCCCGTTTTCCACTTGACATTCATACCCTAAATCTTTGATCTCTCGGCCTACTAAAGCTTCGATTCCACTAGCTGCAGTCGCAACAAGTTGAAAATTTTTCATTCTATTTCCTCACTTCTATTTATTAGTTTTGAACAGTCTCTACATTTTAAACGAACCTTAAAAAATAGTCTTTTTTAGTATACCATTAAATCCTTTAATTTTCATAAAAATACAGAGTGTCTGTTAAATTTTTTAGTTTAAATAGTAAAAAAATTCCACCTTCAAATGAAGATGGAATTCTTACCTGAATTTGTAAATTTCTGTAAGCCATGTTCTGTCAGGGAATGCGAGTCAGGTGACTGCACACTCCCGAGGTAATTATCTGTCTGCAATTACTTGCCTCTTTCTCTCGTTCATTTCCTTAGAAAGAGTGCCCCTACCAAAGTTTGGGTTGCTCGCTCGAGGGGTTTACCGCGTTCCACCCATTACGTTTCCATAATGGCTTCGTCACTGTGGCACTTTTCAGGAATACTCAAGCATAGTTTTACAACCTTAGCCATTTTTTCCGCCGTTACTTTATCATTTGATAAAGGCCTTAGCTTATGGTTTCGCTAAGCACGAACACTACAAGCATCTCAGCTTGTGCGAGCATGGACTTTCCTCAGCCTAGTCAAGCTAGACCGCAATTACCCAAAATTTACAAATAGTTTCTATCTAAGCTTAGACTTCTTCATTTTCATCTAATTTTGAACCAAACACATGTCGTTCTAGATTAGATAAACGTTTCAGAATGTCAAAGTTTGTTACAGTATTGTTAGGTTGTGAAGAATACGTTGGTTTTGCAATTGTTGCTTGTTTTGTCAACTCATCTACTTTACTTAAAAGACGTTCATGTTCAGCTTTTAACTGCGTGATTTCTTTATTGTAAGATTCATAATCTCGAATCACATTATCCAAAAATTCATCGACTTCTGCTGGACTATAGCCACGCATGCTTGTTTTAAATTCTTTTTGTAAGATATCTTTAGTTGTTAAGTTTCTATTTGCCATGGTTACACCTCATTTTTATACTGTCGCTATTTCATTATAGCATAAATTCAATGCTTTTTCCTATTGTATCAAAAATTATCGAAAAAAAAAACTAATTTCTTTATTCAAATGTCTGATTTTGCAATTGATCGAAGTCGATTAGCAAACATTCGTACGTTGTTTTTTCTTGTTTTCTTTGGATTGCTTCATATAAGTATTTTGTTTTCCCTTCAAATTCAGGGTCGTAAACAAGTAACGCTAACTCACTGTGATCTAATAAAAATTGTTGATGGTTTTTTAATTGCACGGGACTTTCATAAGGTTTGTGAGAGGTGCTGTCTGTATAATCAGCTGCTTGTTTAATTTTTTGTAATTTTAATTGGTTGGTTTCATTCCAATTTGATCCAAATTCATAAAATGGAAAAATAACGCTATATTTTATTTGAGGATAGTCTTTTTTTAATTCCTGTACAACTTCAGCTGCCCATTGTTCCACACCTGATTGACCTCCAATTAGAATCCATTCAACTTGATTGTTTTCAATTAGTTGTGTTATTTCTTGTGATAAACATTTTTTGATGACGGCAACCTTAGGATCATCTTCTTTAAAAACACCTAATTCAAAAGAACGATAACCGCTAATTACTAAATTTGCCATAAGCATGCTCCTTTCTACTTTCCAATCGCCTACTTTTTTTGATATAATGAGCTACTAGGAGTGTGATGACTATTGGCTATTGGATATCCAAATGGTAAAAGCTATTCTCATAGTGCCGAAAATAACAAAAAAAATCAAGTAAAAAAGACATCCCATTCTTTTTCCAAAAGAGGAATGACTTTGGAAGATGACATTAACGCCAGTAATGAAAGTTATTTATCTCGAAATAAAGCGGTGATTCATAAAAAACCAACGCCTGTCCAAATTGTACAAGTTGATTACCCAAAACGCAGTGCCGCAGTTATTAAAGAAGCCTACTTCAGACAAGCTTCTACTACGGATTATAATGGTGTTTATCAAGGGTTCCATTTAGACTTCGAGGCAAAGGAAACACAAAACAAGCAATCCTTTCCATTAAAAAACTTTCATGAACATCAAATTTTGCATATGAAACAATGTCTAGCTCAGCAAGCCATTTGTTTTGTAATCATGAAATTTACCAGCGTTAATCGGCTTTTTTTATTAGAAGCTCGCTTTTTGATTGACTATTGGGATTTAAAAAACAATGAAGGTAGAAAGTCAATTCCATTAGAAGAACTTGAAAAAAATGGTTATGAACTGTATTATGGATTATCTCCACGTATTCCATTTTTAGATGTGGTAGATATTTTAATAGAAAAAAGCTTTTCAAAGGAGTCGAACAATCATGACAAGCGATAATGAAGAAATGTCACGTGTAGCAAATAAAAAACCAAAAAAAGGTGGAAAAATGAAATTATGGAAGAAAATCCTACTTTCACTGATTGGAATTGGCGTTCTTGTGCTACTAGCAGGAATCGGCTTGTTTGCCTACTATGCTTCTTCTGCACCTAATTTAACAGAAAAAGAACTAAACGGTTCCTTTTCAACTAAACTTTTAGATAGCAAAGGAAATGTTTTTAAAGAAATCGGTGGCGAAAACAGAGAAATTGTTGACGGAGACCAAATTCCTCAATCGTTAAAAGATGCGGTCATTTCAATCGAGGACCGTCGTTTCTATAAACATATCGGAATCGATCCAATTCGTATTGGTGGTGCTGTCCTTGCTAACTTTAAAGGCGGTTTTGCTTCACAAGGCGGGAGTACTTTAACCCAACAATTGGTGAAACTTTCTGTCTTTTCAACAAAATCTTCTGATCAAACGTTAAAAAGAAAAGCTCAAGAAGCATGGCTATCACTAAAATTAGAACGTAAATACTCAAAGGAACAAATTTTAGATTTCTATGTCAATAAAGTTTACTTGGCAAATAATGTTTACGGCGTTGGAAAAGCCAGTCAATATTATTTTGGGAAACCATTGAATGAAATCAGTTTATCTCAAGCTGCCCTACTTGCTGGAATGCCTCAAGCTCCAAATAGCTACAACCCTTATACCAATCCAGATGAAGCTTTGGCTCGTCGAAACATGGTACTGGACGCTATGGCAAGCAACAACAAAATTACTACCGCTGAACGTGATGCTGCTAAAGCAGAACCTATTAATAGCGGTTTAGTAGATCACACAGAAGAAACTTCTGATAATCTAGTAATTGACGCATATTTAAAAGAAGTAATTGAAGAAGTATCAAAGAAAACAGACGTTGACATTTATACTGATGGTGTCACGGTTCATACCAATCTTGATATGGATGCACAACAACATTTATATGACACCTTAAATACTGAAAACTATGTTAAATACCCCGACGATCAAATTCAAGCGGGTGTTTCAATGGTTGATGTGAATACAGGTCAAATTAAAGCTCTTGGTGGAAGTCGCAAACAAACTGCTGAACTAGGACTGAATCGTGCAACTGATTTGCAACGAAGTATTGGTTCAACCATGAAACCACTAGCAGATTATGCTCCAGCAATTGAAAATTTAAATTATTCAACTTACCAACAAGTCGTTGACGCGCCTTACACTTATTCAGATGGAAAAACACAAATTAGAAACTATGACAAGGGCTATAAAGGTCAAATGTCTATCCGAGAAGCACTAATTGATTCTCGTAACATCCCTGCCTTAAAAACATTGCAAGCAGTTGGCTTAGATAAATCAAATGAATTTTTGAAAAAAGTCGGCATCAATATTAAACAGCCTGACGGTTATGAAGGGCTTGTTGAATCAAATGCAATTGGGGGCGATGTTTCTCCTGTTCAACTATCTGCATCCTACGCAGCTTTTGCAAATGGTGGTACGTACTATAAACCATACGCCGTGAACAAAGTCGTTTTACAGAATAAACAAGAAATTGATTTAACCTCCAAAGGCGAAACCGCTATGAAAGATTCCACTGCCTATATGATGACGGATATGTTAAAAGATGTCATTAAAAAAGGTACGGGTACAGCCGCTGATATTCCTGGCTTAGCTCAAGCTGGTAAAACGGGTACAACGAACTATGACGATAAAATCGCAGATAAGTTTCCTAGTACTTCCTCACCAGACGCTTGGTTTAGTGGGTATACAACGAACTACTCTATCTCGGTTTGGGTTGGTTATGATGATCCAAATGCGGATAATCATGATTTAAATCCAAATTCTCAAAAATTACCTGCTCGTATTTATAAAGAATTAATGACTCATGTTTCAAAAGATATTGAAACAAAAGATTGGAAGAAACCTGCAACGGTTGTTTCTTCACCCGTTTTAAATGGTAGTAACCCTGCTGCTAAACCTGGTCCGAATGTTTCAAGTAGCAACATTGTAACTGAATTATTTGTTAAAGGAACCGCACCGACAAATACGTCAAATGGGACAAGTAATACACCTGAATCATTGCCTGCTCCAACTGGTTTGTCAGCAAGTTACAATCAAGGAACAGATGCCATTTCTATCTCTTGGGATAGTTATAAAGCTTCAAGTAAAAATGCTAAAGTTAGTTACCTCTTAAATGTTAATGGACAGACTTACGAAACAAGTGATCTCTCCTACACCGTTCAAAAACCAGCAAGTGGTACGAACGCTATTTCATTGGTAGCTTCCGTTGGAGGACAAAGAAGCGCGGCCGCTTCAACTAGTGTTCAAGTAGATTCTAAAGCTGCTGAAAGTTCCAGTGAATCTGTAGTAGAATCCATTGAGCCACCTGCAAGTAGCGAAGCTAGCTCAGAAATTGTACCTCCTGAATCAAGTAGTAGCGAAGCAAGTTCTAGCACACCACCACCAGATACCAGCTCTGGTGGCAATGGTTCTGAATCCTCTTCGACAGAAATTCCAACAGGTACTCGAAATAAAAATTTTAGTGCACTAGGAAAATTTTTATGGATTTTCAACCGAAATTAATGCAAACAAAAGAGCGTTTTAAGAATGAATCATTCTTAAAACGCTCTTTTTAGTTTCGTTGGAACCTTAAAGCCCCATACGTTGTTTTCCTTCTCTACATTGGGTTAGTAATGGACATATCTCACATTTTGGACTTCTTGCAGTGCAGTGGTAACGCCCAAAAAAAATCAAACGGTGGTGGGCATCTACCCACATTTTAGCCGGAAGTTTTTCCATCATCGTTTCTTCTACTTGCAATACACTGTCCTTAATTCGGCATATCCCTAATCGTTTTGTCACACGTTCTACATGAGTGTCAACAGCGATTGCAGGTACGCCAAAAGCATCTCCTAAAACTACGTTAGCTGTCTTTCGACCGACACCTGGTAAACTCATAAGTTCTGCTCTCGTTTGCGGGACTTCCCCATTGAATTCTTCCAATAGTTTCCGACAACATCCTTGAATATGTTTGGCTTTATTTCGATATAGACCAATTGTTTTAATGTCATTCATTAGTTCTTCTACAGGAACCGATAAAAAATCAGCTGGGGTAGGATATTTTTTAAAAAGATTTGGTGTAACCTTATTCACTGAAATATCCGTTGCTTGAGCACTTAGCATTACTGCAATTAATAAGTGAAACGCATTATCATGTACCAATTCACACTTTGCGTTTGGAAACATCTCCCCCATCACATCAATTGCATGAATGGTTTTTACTTTTGAGTACAAACGGGATCCTCCTTTTTATTTCTAAAATGAGTCGTTATTCAACCAATTGTGCAACGGTACTTTTGTTGTATTTTTTGCAGATTCATTGGTTGGATTCTGGCTTGGTTTAACTTGATTTTGTCGATGTTTTGTCGATTCTTTTACTACTTGATCTTTTGTTCGAATATTTTTTCGTTCCCAATTTAAAAGAATTCGATCAACATATTTTAAATTGTACACTTGGCTGAGGACGGCTTCTCGAAGCGCCAGCTCAATTAAATCGATTGGATAATGATCCTCATCAAGCCACATGCCGATTGTTTCAATTTCAATAGGAGATAAGGGTCTGCCAAATTCGGATTCAAATTGCTGGAACAACTCTTTTTCATTTTGAACTTCTTTCACTTTGACGGTTTCTGTTTCCGTCTTTATAAGTAGCCATGCTAATTTATCCCAAAGTTGCGTTAAACTATAGGCATCTTGTGTTTTTCCATCAGCTGTTTTGTCTGTTTCAATGGCAAGAACTTTCTTTTGAATCAGTTGGTGAACCCCATGAAAAACGCTATCTGTGGACTCATTCATGCGCATTGCGATTTCTTGTGTGTCTGGAAATAAGACGCCTTCATCCATTAATGATTTTAATTGAATGACTAAAATCAGTTCGTTATTCGTTAAGCCAATTTTATGATAGTGCTTTAATAAGAGATTCGAAATAGACGTATTTCCCGCCTTTAACCAACTCTGTAAAATATAATTATCCATGTTATCAAACTCCTTACGTCACTTATTATAGTACGCTATTTTATTAAGGAAGACAATCCTAAATCAATCAATAAAAATAGCAATTTCCAACACTTCTTATGGAAGCCTGGAAATTGCTAGATTTAATTTTTAGATTAAGGGTAGATACGGTTTAATAGACGTGGGAATGGAATTGATTCACGAATATGCTCTGTGCCACAAATCCAAGTTACCGCTCTTTCTAAGCCTAAGCCAAAACCAGAGTGAGGAACTGTTCCATATTTACGTAAATCTAAATACCAAGAGTAATCTTCTTCTGCTAAACCAAATTTTTTGATAGCTTCTTGAAGTTTATCAAAATCAACTTCACGTTCACTCCCACCAATAATCTCACCATAACCTTCTGGAGCGATCATATCTGCACATAACACAACATCATCACGATCTGGATGTGGTTTCATGTAGAATGGTTTAATTGCTTTTGGATAGTTTAAAATGAAGACCGGTTTGTCAAATGAGCTAGCGATAAAGGTTTCATGAGGCGAGCCGAAATCATCTCCCCATTCAATGTCTTCAAAACCATTTTCTTTTAATAAAACGACAGCATCGTCATAAGAGATACGTGGGAATGGCAGTTCTGTATATTTTTTCAGTAATTCAACGTCACGATCTAAGACATGCAATGCGTGTTCACAGTTATCTAACACTCTTTGAACTAAGAAAGCGACATATTGTTCTTGAACTTCAAGACTTTGGTCTTGGTCCATAAAAGCCATTTCTGGTTCAATCATCCAAAATTCAATTAAATGACGACGTGTTTTTGATTTTTCTGCTCTAAAAGTTGGTCCAAATGAGAAGACTTTCCCAAAGGCCATTGCTGCAGCTTCCATATACAATTGGCCACTTTGAGAAAGAAATGCATCTTGGTCAAAGTATTCAGTATGGAATAGCTCTGTTGTGTCTTCAGCAGCATTTGCTGTTAAGATAGGTGGATCAATTTTGATAAATCCATTGTCATTAAAGAAGACATACGTCGCAAGAATGATTTCGTTACGAATTTGCATAATGGCATGTTGTTTAGATGAACGCAACCATAAATGACGATGATCCATTAAGAATTCAGTGCCATGTTCTTTTGGTGTAATTGGGTAATCTTGACTTTCTCCAACAACTTCCACTTCTGTAACCGTCATTTCATAACCAAATTTTGAACGGCTGTCTTCTTGGATAACCCCTCTTACTAAAATCGATGTTTCTTGGTTTAGTCCTTTTGCTAGTTGGAACATATCATCTCCAACTTCACTTTTTACGACAACTCCTTGAAAATAGGCAGATCCATCACGTAATTGTAAAAACGCAATTTTCCCGCTTGAACGTTTGTTGGCAACCCATGCGCCAATTTCAACTGTTTCGCCAACATGGTGTTTGGCTTCGTTAATTGTAATTCTTTTCACGTTTTGTATACTCCTTTTAGTTAAACTATAGTTTAGTTATTCATTTTTTTTAGTACATATTGATGAATTCTTGCAATTCCTGTTTTGAGTGTTTCTAAATCCGTTGCATAACTGATTCTAAAATTATCTTTTGCGCCAAAGCCAGAACCTTGTACCACGGCTACATGAGCTTCTTCTAGTATGCCGTCAACAAATGCATCTACTGAATCAAAACCACAGGCTGTTGCTGCTTTTTTTACATTTGGAAACAGATAGAAGGCGCCTTGAGGTTTGATTACTTCAAATCCTGGAATGGCTGCTAATAAAGGATACGCGGTATTTAAGCGTTCTTCAAAAGCAAGACGCATTGTTTCAACAATTTCTTGACTGCCATTTAATGCTTCAATAGCCGCATATTGACTAGCTGCTGTCGGATTGCTAGTAGAATGGCTTGCAACATCAATCATTCCTTTGATGATGTCTTTGTCTCCTAGAGCATAACCAATGCGCCAACCGGTCATTGCATAGGTTTTAGAAACGCCGTTAATCAAAATAGTTTGTCGCTTGATTTCATCAGATAAAGTCGCAATTGAAATGAACTCATGTCCATTATAAATGAGTTTACCATAAATTTCATCAGAAATAATAAGAATTTTATGTTTTACTGCCCAATTGCCAATTTCTAGTAGTTCTTCTCTCGTGTAAATCATCCCTGTAGGATTTGAAGGAGAATTTAAAATAAGTGCTTTTGTCTGATTTGTTCTCTTTTCTTCTAACTCAGAAACTGTGATTTTATAGTCTTTTTCAGGTTGTCCATTGACCAAAACGGGCGTTCCTTCTGCTAACTTGACTTGTTCCGTATAGCTCACCCAGAACGGCGCAAGAACCAACACTTCATCTTTAGGATTGAGGATAGCTTGAAATAGATTATAAAGTGCATTTTTTGCTCCATCGGTTACAATAACTTCTTCATCAGCATAAGTCAATCCTGTATCTTGCTGTGTTCGTTTTCGAACGGCATCTCGTAAAGCAGGCAACCCTGCTGTTGGTGTATAATAACTTGCTCGTCCATTTTGAATGGCTTCAATAGCGGCTGCTTTAATCGTATCGGCTGTTTGAAAATCAGGTTCCCCTACTCCTAAACCGATGATGTCAATGCCTTTTGCAATTAACTTTTTAGACTTAGCTGATGTTGCTAAGGTAATCGATTCTGTAATCTGTTCCATTCTTTTAGCCAATTTACTCATGTCTGTTCCCCCTAGTTAAATATTGCCGATATCACGAATGTATTCGCCATCTTCTAAGGTTATCACATGATAGCCTAGTCGACCATTTTTTTCTTGATAAGCTACTTCCCAAATTGGGACTTTTTTATCCATTCCAATTCGTGATTCTAATATTTTTTCTGGATTTTTAGCTTCTCTTGTCATGCTTCGAGCTTGCCCTTCAGAAATTGCTTTATCTGCATCGATTACCGTTGTTTTTCCACCTTTTTTTGCAATAATCACAATAATCGCTTTATTTTTATTTGTTTTCCCCGTTACCGTAAAATAGGTTTCTTTGCCATTATACCAGTAGAAATCATCCACTTCTTTTAAATCTGTTTCACTTTTAGCAATCTCGATTGCTTCTGATTTTGCCTTTGACATGGGGTGATTGCCTTGATAATAAATCGTTGCAGCACCCACTACAATCGTCGCCATTATAATGGTTAAAATTAAAACAAACCATTTTTTCATTTTTTTCACCTACTTTACATTTAGAGAATCTGTCTTCAGTCGTTTTATTATACCAAACTTTTTTCCTTTTGCGGTTTGAAAATGCTAAAAAATTCTTTAATTTAGCTTAAGAAATCTTGAATTTCAGTTATAATCTCAGCCATAGGCAATTCTTTTTTAGGCAAGTCTGTCGGCAATGAGTGCAACATTTGTTTGCCGTAATTTGTTTTAAATAAGCGGTCATCTAAAACCAACATTATTCCTCTGTCGGTTTCTGAACGAATCAAACGACCTAACCCTTGTCTTAGACGTAACGTAGCTTTGGGCAATGCTTCAACTGAAAAAGGATTTTCACCTAATGTTTCAAGGTAATGGTATTTTGATTTTACAAAAGGTTGTTCTGGTGAATCAAAAGGCAATCGGGTCACAATGATGATTCTTAATGACTTCCCTGGCAAGTCCACGCCTTCCCAAAAACTATCTGCACCTAATAAAATACCGCCATTTGCATGAAAGAAGCGTTTTAAAATTCGTTCTCGGCTTCCTGAAATTCCTTGAGCTAAAATTTCACGTTGATTAAATAAATGGTTTTGTTGTAACAAGCGATACACATCCTGCAAGGGTTCCAAGGCATTAAATAAAACCATAATATTTTCTTGGCTATTTTCAATCAATTGCGTTAATTGCGCTACAATTGATTCCACGTAATGTTTCTTCGACATTGATTTAATGCTCCCCATTTCAGTGGGTAAATAGAGTCTCGCTTGGTTTTTGTAATCGTAAGGAGAAGCTAGTATTAATGTATCTAACTCTTTTTCACCAATTTGTTCCTCAAAATAATCAAATGCTCCTCTGACTTCCAGTGTTGCGCCTGTATAGACAATCTGTTTGGCCTGTTCAACCAAATGTTCTTTTAAAAATTCCGAACTATTGATAGTAGAGCGTTTGATTTTAAAACTATTTTTAGGACTCTTTTCCTTATAAGAAAACCAAGTAACTGCATAGGGATTTTCATTGTTAAAAATAGTTTTAAACATTGTTCCTTGTTGCTCTATAGTAGTTAACAGCACATTGAAATCTTCAACAAAATAACTTTCTGCTAAACTCAATGTCTCTGGTTCACGTATTAGCTGCTGAACCAATTCAAAACCAAGCTGACAAATTTCCGTAAATTCTGCACTAATTTTTTTGATTTTCCGTTTATTTTCAAGAGACCACTGGATTGTGTCACTCAGCATGACATTAATTTCTTCACTTTTATCCATTTTTTTTGTAGCCATTTGATGACAAATCAATAACAACTCATCTAAAAATTCTGCTAGTTCTTCACTTAAAGACAACCCGCTCATTTCTAAATTGCTTAATTGATACGCATAAATACTTTTTACTTTTTTTGACAAATTTTCAAATTGATTTAAGTAACTATCTTCACTATCCATACGTCCGATCAACTTCAAAGCGTGGTGCACTTGGTAGTAACTAAACGTCTCACTAGAAGCAGCAACTGCTACATCCGATAAATGATGCGCTTCGTCAATAATAAATCGATCTACTTCAGGAAGTTCCGGTACCTCTCGTTTAAAATCATGGCATAAAAAAGCATGATTGGTGATAATAATGCTCGCCTGTTGCATAACTTTTTTGGCAAATAAATAAAAATCTTCTTTATACCAAGGATCCTCTTTAGGATCCTTTAACCAGCCATGGTGACAAACTTTCTTCCAAAAGGTTCCGTTAAAGTTGGTCATATTTAGTTCATCTAAATCGCCAGTTACTGTTTGTGTTAACCAAGTTAGTAAACGCATTTTTAAAAGAGCATCATTCTTGTTTAAGGTTTCTGATTTTATTTCCTCAGCAAAACGTGATAAATGAAGGTAATGATTTTTACTTTTCAAAATAGCTGCATTTACGTTAAAAGGCACTAACTTATTTAATTGAACAATATCTTTTTCAATCAGTTGTTTTTGCAACAATGTCGTATAAGTGCTAATCACAACTGGTCTTTTTTGATCGGCTAAATACGCTAATGGAATTAGGTAACCTAACGTTTTCCCCACGCCAGTAGCGGCTTCAATTGCTAGATGTGCATTCGAATCTTTTTGAAAAGTATCGTAAACTCGGTCCATCATAGTCACTTGGCTTTCACGAATAACCAAATGATCGGAAAATAATTGCTCCTTTTCTACTAATGAAAGTGGATAGTTTTTTGGTTCTTCCCAGTTGCCAACTTGTTCCAATTGAATCTCTTTTTTTTGAAGTGCTAACCCATCCTTAATCATCAAAGCTTCCGGTAAAGGAGGAATTTCACTGCGGACTTTTTCAAGACAATCAATAAAAAATTCATTTGTATTCATTGAACAAAAAAGAGCTAATTCCACCATTTTTTCCAATGTAACCAAGGGCAAATTCATCGCTATTTGCTGCAGCATTAAAAATAACTCTCCCGTCACATAAGCATCACTATCTGCTTGATGAGGGTTCCTATGTTGAAAATGAAATTGATTCGCTAAATCGGTTAATCTAAAACTAGGAGCTGTCGGCAATAAGATTTGAGCTAGTTCAACTGTATCCATTCCTTTTAGCGTTAGGGAAGGATAACCCGCTTGTTGAAATTCATTATTTAAAAATTGATAATCAAATTGAATATTATGAGCAATAAAAATACAACCTTCTAATAAATTGTAAATCGTTGTTGCAACATCTTCAAAATACGGCGCGTTTGCTACCTGTTTTGTTGTAATTCCAGTTAAATGCTCAATTTGTTTTGGGATGCGAATCAAGGGATTAATATCTGTTGCAAATTGTTGAACAATTTTTCCATCTTCTATTAAAACGCAGCCAAATTGGATAATTTTATCTCCATTTAAGGCATTTCCACCAGTTGTTTCAATGTCCACAACTGCATATGTTGTCTTCGTTTTCACTTTTTTCACCTAATTCTTGATTCGTTATGTTTTCGTCATCTCTCATCATACTATGAAGCGAAGAAAATTACAAAAACGCGTTCACTTTAAAACAAAAAAACAACTAAGCTTTTCAGCTTAGTTGCGAATACAGAATTAAAGTTTGTCAGAATAAATTTCTTTTGCTGTTTTAGTTGGATCAATCACAACATATAAATTTTTATTTGCAATAAATGCACTTTGGAATTCATTGTCATTTCCATCCACATCTTTTGCTTTATATGGGAAATAGACACGGTCTGTTGCGACGATCACATTTGATAATGGGTGATCCGCATCTTTATATAAGATGTCCATCATTTCAATATCAGGATACTGTGTTGCACGCTCGAACATGCCTAATTCCAAACCACCTAAGTTGATATCATCGGTATGAACGTGATCAGCTTCTTGAGCAATTTCAATTCTTAATGATTCACAAGGATGAATTTCTTGGAAATCACTGTCTCCAATACGTCCAAAACTTGTTGTAATTTGTTTGATCCAAAGATCCCCAATGTGTTGCTTTTCAATTGTCCAAGTTTCACCATTGCGGAAAATAAATTTAAGTGCTGTTACTTCTTTTTTCATAAGTCTGATCTCCTTTGCTTTCCAGCTAGAATTAGAGTGTTAGCGTTAACGAATTAAGCTTCCTCACATTATTATTTTAACATACCTTAATGAAAATTGCTTCAGTAAAAACAATTCATGAATAAATCCAAAAAAACACCTTCATAACAATTCCGTTATGAAGGTGTTTGAAAAATTATTTATTAGTTAAATACACGGAAACGTGCTGCATCATCCATATATTCTTTTTCGCCAGCGGCTTGTTCAATTGAACCAAATGGCATTTGCGCTCTTAAATTCCATGAAGCAGGTAAATCAAATTCAGCTCTAACAGCGTCATCGATTAGTGGGTTGTAATGTTGCAAGCTAGCACCAATGTTTTCTACTGCTAATGCAGTCCAAACTGAATGTTGTGCAATGCCGCTTGATTGTTCAGACCATACTGGGAAGTTATCCGCATATAATGCAAATTGTTCTTGTAGGTTTTTAACAATATCCATATCTTCAAAGTAAAGGATCGTTCCTTTTCCAGCACGGAATGAAGCAATTTTATTAGCAGTTGCTTCGAAAGCATCTGCTGGTACTTCTTTGCGAAGTGCTGCTTCAACGATATCCCATAATTTATCATGCGATTCATTAAATAAAACAACCACTCGTGAAGTTTGTGAGTTAAATGAAGATGGACTTTCTTTTACTGCTTCTTTTACTAATGAAACGATGTTGTCATTTGATAATGAAACATTTTTACCTAATCCATAAATTGAACGACGATTTTTTAATAATTCTGTGTATTGGTTTGACATAATGTGTTTCCTCCTCTTAGTTACTTACAAACAATATATTAACATCTTTCTTTTAGTAAGTAAAGTGTTTTTACTTATTTTTTGTAATTAAATTTTCAAAAGATCTGAAAACCTTGTTAATCCAAAGAAAAAACCTCTTTTTTTAAGATTAAAAAAACAGAGCTGACCGTTAAAAGAACAATCCACTCTGTTTTCAATTACATTTAAATTTTTTCCATAAAACTCTGTCTCGATACGATTGCTCGAATATGAGTACCCGTTGCAATCATTTCCTCATCAACAACGGCCTTTACATCAAAAAATAAAATTGATTTTTTGATTTCTGTTAGTTTTACAAAGCATGTGACTTCTTTTCCGACTGGCGTAGCTTTCACATGTTTTAAATTCATTTCAATTCCCACTGTCGTCTCGTCATCACTCAAACGTTCTGAGGGAATTTCTTTGGCCGTATTCTCTAACATTGCAACCAAACGTGGCGTTGCTAAGACTAAGAGATCTCCTGAACCTAAATGTAAAGCTGTATCTTCATTTTTCACCATAAATTGTTTACTTTGTTCCTCTATCATAATGCGTCTTCTCCTTTATCAGCCACTAACGCCCATTCAAGAATCGCTTGTTTTTGATTTGGAATCGCCCCAATTAATACCTGTTCCTCAATGTTTGCTAACAATTCTCCTAGCCAAGGTCCAGCAGGTCGTTTTAAGGCTGTTATTAAGTCACTGCCACTCACTTGCATCTCTTGACGGTCTTTGATTGGCAAGTCCTCATACAGCTCTTGAAGGGTCTTTAAATGACTTTCTTGTTGAAAGCCTTCAATTAATGATTCAACTTCTAACGCAATTTCAAGACCAGCTTGATAAAGTCCTTCTTTAGTCCAAAAAGAGTCTAGTCGTTGATCAAAAGCAATCCGTTCTTTGATTACATGCTTAATTTCCTTTTTAGAACATTTCCAATTTCTTAAAAAGAGCTCAATTTCTGCCACAGGAAGTTCTATAAAGTACGTTAACAAGGTCCACGCACTCGTTGCTGTCCCTAAGTGTGTTTCTAAAGTTGCAAAAGAAGTCAATCCCGCTTTTTTAGATGCTAGTCCTGGACAAAATTGATACAACTCTGTTTCAATCATTTTTCTTAACCCAATTTGTCGACCCTGTCCCAATAATAATTTGACAAATTCAACTTGAATCCGTTCAACTGCAATTTTTTCTAAAAGAGCATGGTGCTCTTTTATAGCCAATTCAGTTTTAGTTTCCATTGAAAAATTTAATTGACTAACAAAACGAACGCCTCGCATCATTCGTAACGCATCTTCATGGAAACGCTCCGAAGCAGACCCAACCGCTTTGATTACTTTTTTTTCAATATCTTTCAAACCGCCAAAGTAATCAATTAGCTCTCCTTCACTGTTCATGGCTAATGCATTTACCGTAAAGTCTCTGCGTTTTAAATCTTCTTCTAATGAACGAACAAAGGTAACCGCATCTGGTCGTCGATAATCTTGGTAAGTCGACTCTGTTCTAAACGTGGTGACTTCATAGCCTTCTCCTTCAAATAGAACCATCACCGTACCATGTTCAATCCCAACATCTACCGTTCTAGGAAAAATTTCTTTGACTTCCATAGGAAATGCACTTGTTGCAATATCCACATCCGCAATGGGCTTTTTTAAAATCCTATCCCGCACACTTCCGCCTACAAAATACGCTTCGTATCCTGCTTCTTGAATTTTTTGGATAACGGGCAAAGCCTTCATAAATTCAGAATCTAATTTTCTCATAAAAGATTTTCCAACCCATAAACTAACTGATCCAATTCCATCACTTTTTCACAACCTAATGCGACACCTGTCATAAAGGACGCGCGGTCATAGGAATCGTGACGAATCGTTAACCCTTCACCTGCACTACCAAATTGAACTTGTTGATGGGCTACCAAGCCTGGTAAGCGAACACTATGAATTTTCATGCCTTCAAAATCTGCTCCACGTGCTCCTTTAATTAATTCTTTTTCCGCCGGATTTCCTTGTTGATGGTACCCTCGAACTTCCGCTATCATTTCTGCTGTTTTAATCGCTGTTCCACTTGGGGCATCTAATTTTTGGTCGTGGTGTAGTTCCATAATCTCAACATCTGGAAAGTATTCTGCTGCTTTTGCTGCAAACTGCATCATTAAAATGGCTCCAATGGCAAAATTAGGGGCGATTAGTCCACCAAGTTTTTGTTCTTTCGTCTTTGTGATTAAACCAGCTACTTCACTTTCTGTAAACCCAGTCGTTCCTACAACTGGACGAATGCCATTTTCAACGGCAAACAAGGTGTGTTGATAGGCTACTTTTGGGATTGTAAAATCAATCCAAACATCAGGTTTCACTTGTTTTACTAAGTCTTCTTTTTCATGAAATACAGGAATATTCAATGAAGGAAACTCCGGCAACTCATTTAAATTCGCTTCTGTTGCTGTTGGATCTAGAACACCTACTAATTCAAATTTTTCATTTTCTATGACCATCTTAGTGGCTGTTAATCCCATTTTCCCTTTAAAACCTGCTACTACTATTTTAATCATTGTTCTCTTCTTTCCTTTCAAAACGGTTTTTATCCCGTTGATTAAATTTTTCCATCACTTGATCGAATGAACACGTTAAGTCAATCTCTAAGGAATTCGCCATTGAGATGGTCACAAATAATAAATCGCCCAATTCTTCTGCAATTTCTTTTGTTTCTTCACTGACTTTTTTTGGTTTTTCACCATAATAATGATTGACTTCTCTAGCCAATTCACCTACTTCCTCCGTTAATCTTGCCATCTGGCCTAGCGGAGAAAAATAGCCGGTCTTAAATTGAGTGATGTATCCATCCACCTCATCTTGCATTTGTTTTAATGTTTTATCCGTCATCGTTATCACCTCATTTAGGATACTGCTACTCTTTTATAGTAACAAACTATTTCATGTTTTCAAAGACTAAAAAAGCTACCTAGCAAACTTCCCAAAAGGCTCGTTAACTAGATAGTTTATTTGGATGATTAAAAACGACTGATTTCTTTTTCAAGTGAATTTAATGCAGCAGATAACTCTATAAAGTCCTCTTTATTTTGACTTTCTAACGCATCATCAATTTTCTTTAACAATTCTGTTTTTTGCTTAGCTAGCGTCAACGTAAGGAGGGCTTCTTCTACATCGGTTTTTATTTGATCGCTAATCGTATCATTCCAACGATGAAATGGATTGTCTTCTAAAACAGCTAAATACTCTGGTACTTGCCACTGATCTTGGAAAAACAATTCAACGTATAAGTCATCATTCCAATTCAAACGAACTTCATGAAACGCTTGTTCTGGATCATTAAAAATCGTGCCTTCTTTATAAAATTGAAATGGCGCTTCTTGCGTTCCAACAGTTGACAGCGCCATCCCTCTTGGAGTCGTTTCAACTGCTTCAACAAAATGTACGCGACTCAAAATAACATCGTGGTTAAGGAGATAGTTAATGATCCACATAGATTCTCTTCGCTTTAATTGATAGCGATCTAAAAATAAACTTAAAAAAGCTTTTTTGGTTTCTAGCGATATTTTGATACTCATCTTGGACTTCCCCCTATTCTTAGCAATCGTATAGGATAGTCATTGCTTGATTCCATTTATTATAACGTATTTAATTAATATTCGCTATTGATTTCATCTAAGAGTAACACCATTTCTTCATCCGTTGGTTCAAGTGCAAGGTATTCAGATAATACTGTTTTTGTTACATTCAGATTGCCTTCTTCTCTCAAGAAAAGGGCATATGCTTTAAGGAAATCTCTATTTTGTTTGAAGGCTTCATAAGCTTTTTGATAAGCTTCATTTGCTTTTGAATATTCTTCAAGATTTTCATAGGCAATCGCTAAGTTCCAATAAAATTGTGGATCAGCTTCTTCATTAATCAACGCTTTTTTAATGGCCGCTACACTCTCTTCAAAACGGTCTTGTTTAATAAATAAATTAGTCAACTCAAGTTGAATCACTTCGCTCTCAGGTTCTAGAGCCAATGCTTCCTCTAAATACGTTTCTGCTTGCTCTTCATTGTCTAATTTTAAGAAGATTTGAGCAGCGTAGTAGAAAAGCTCATGATTAAACTGATCAACTCGCAAGCCTTCTCGAATGACTTCTGAAGCTTTATCTAACTGATTTTCTTCTTCTAAACTTTTAGCTAAATATGGATAAAGCGAGGTATAACTTGGGTCTAATTCTTTTAACTTAAATAAGGTTTCACTTGCTCGACGGAATTCTTTATTTTGCAAATAAGTAAAGCCTAGCTCAAATAATAAATTCGTAGATTCATTCTCTTCAACTCCAGTTTCTAAATAAGGAATCGCTTGTTCAAAATCACCAACCGCGCTATGGGCACTTCCACAACGAGCAGATAGATTAATTCCTGTCATATCGTCAATTCCTTGGGCTAATAACTCTTCATAACCGTGAATTGCTTGCGCATATTTCCCCATTGTAAAGTAAAGCTCCGATAGCGCAAATGTTAGAATAGGCTCTTCAGGAAGGATTTCCTTCGCTTGTAAGAGTTTTTGCTCGCTAACCTCGTACAATCCTTGAACTTGATACAAATCAGCAGAGACAAGTAATGCTTGCGGATATGCTGGGCTATCTTCCTCAATTTCTAACAACCAGTCCATCGCTTCATCAATAGCGTCCGATTCAATTGAAATTTCAGCTAAACCGATTTTTAATTCATCATCTGTTGGGAATTCTTTTAATAGTTGTTCATAGATTGCTTTTGTTTCATCTAAAAATCCCAATTCGTATAATGTATCTGCTAGAAGATACAACTCATCTGGTAAATCCTTTGCTAAAGCTTCTTGAAAATAATCTTGTGCTTCCATTAACTGATTGTCTTGTAATGCCGCAATCATTTGTTCTCCATAGCTCATTTATAAAAACTCCTTTTTGATAATTCTTGATACTCTATGATTAGTGCTAACAATTCTGATAGTGGGATCGTCTCGCTTACTAATTTACCATCTTTTGATACTAAATAAAACTGAGATGAATGCTGATGTAGTGTTTCAACTATATCTGTCACTAACCAATCTTCTGGTAACGCTAGTTGATAACCTAGCTGTTGCATTTTTTTTAGCCAACTCTCTAATGCCATTGTACATCCACTTCGTTGCTGAGACGCAATCAAAGCCAATGTTATTCCAATAATCGTATCACTAGTTGTTGTGAGGTTTTTTCCATCAGTAAGAGTGGTTAATGCTCTCTGAAAATCTTGTCCTAATAGCGTTGCTACATGTTTTTGCTGATGCACTTCATTTACAGTAGTTACATACGTTGATACATAAGGAATCATGCTTTTGTCTTGCAAATCTTTTACATCGTTAAAGTCTTTCAGTAATTGGAGATACAAGTCATGGTTGTGGCTAACTGCTAGTTGTAGCCACGTAGCAAATCCTCTTTGAGTCGTTGCTAAATCATTGATTGATAGAAATCGACCATCTAAAAAAATAGTCGCAATTGTTTGATTCACTGAGCCCATCACTTTTCCTGTTTGAGTTAACTGCGCGTTTCCGCTGATGCTCACATGAAATGCTTCTAAACTTGTTGGAATGGCTACTAGTGGGTATTTTTTGTAATAAAGATGGGCAAAAAAACTGGCTAGTTGAATAACGGGTTCCGTACCAAATGCAATAATGAATGACTTTTTTTTCAAGTGAATCTCACCACAATACGTCATCAAGGCTAAAAGCTCTTTGAAACTTTTAGCCTCGATTGAATTCGGACAAATATACCAGAATAATTCTTGCCGTTTAAAGAGGAGACTGAGCTTCTCGTAGTATCGCTCATATGTTTTTTGGTTCGTAACAATCAATACCTGTTCCGTGTCTTGAAAGAGTGACATTTGGTCGATAACTAGTTTATTCAGCGTTTCTCCGAAAAAAACTGTTGATGCCTCATCGGCTTGATGAACTTGCTGTTGCAAATGACATCCATCCTTTCATTTTTTGATACTATTAGTCCTATGTATAATAAAAAAATAGAATAAAAGGCTACCGTACAAGTACAGTAACCTTTCACTTTTAGTCTTATTTAACTGCATCTTTAAGAGCTTTACCTGGTTTGAATGCAGGTACTTTGCTTGCAGCGATTTGGATTTCTTCCCCTGTTTGAGGGTTACGACCTTTACGTGCAGCACGTTCGCGCACTTCAAAGTTACCAAAACCGATTAATTGAACTTTTTCACCCGCACTTAGAGTAGATTGGATAGTTTCAAATACTGCATCAACTGCTGCAGTTGCATCTTTTTTAGTTAAACCTGTAGAAGTTGCAACGCTTTCGATTAATTCTGCTTTGTTAGCCATGTGTATTTCACCTCCCTCGAAAAGAAGAATAAATGCTTTGTTTAATATAAGCAAATATACATCGATAATACCAAATTTGAGTGGTCCAAAATTGGCTTGAAAGAAATTATTGAACTGAAATTCAGAAACAACATTTCTTCTAAAAAGATATCATACAAATGCTGATACTGCAATGATTTTTACTATTTTAAGCGTATTTTTTAATCATTTCTTCCATTTTTTTCAAATTGTTTGAAATGACGTCCCGAATGTGTTAAAATGCTTATTTTCTTTGTCTAGCAATGATTCTAATCGGTGTTCCTTCAAAAGTGAAGGCATCACGAATACGGTTTTCTAAGAAACGTGAATATGAAAAATGAAGCATTTCAGGTTCATTAACAAAAATGACAAAAGTAGGTGGTTTTACAGCAACTTGAGTTGCATAATAAATTTTCAAACGTTTGCCTTTATCTGTTGGCGTCGGATTCATTGCAACAGCATCCATAATAACATCATTTAAGACTGCTGATTGGATACGTAAGTTTTGACTCATGCTAACGCGTTCAATAACTTCTGGCAATGTGTGCAGACGTTGTTTTGTTTTTGCAGAAACATAAACAATTGGTGCATAGCTTAGGTAAGCAAATGATTCACGAATGTCTTCTTCGAATTTTTTCATTGTACTGTTGTCTTTTTCTAGGGTATCCCATTTATTTACAACAATAATAACCCCTTTACCCGCTTCATGGGCAAATCCTGCTACCTTCTTGTCTTGCTCTCTAATGCCTTCTTCTGCGTCTAACACACAAAGAACCACGTCTGAACGTTCAATCGCTCTCAATGCACGTAACACACTGTATTTTTCAGTCGATTCATACACTTTCCCACGTTTACGCATACCTGCTGTATCGATCATGACAAATTCTGTTCCATCAGCTGATTCAAATTTTGTATCAATCGCATCACGGGTAGTTCCAGCAACGTCAGATACAATCACACGCTCTTCACCAAGAATTGCGTTAACAAGTGATGATTTACCTACATTTGGACGACCAATGAAGCTGAATTTAATAACAGATTCATCATATTCTTCTTCTTCTTCCGTTGGAAAATGGCTGATTGCCGCATCTAGTAAATCCCCGATACCTAAACCATGACTTCCTGAGATTGGATAAGGATCGCCTAATCCTAATGAATAAAAGTCAAAAATATCATTTCTCATTTCAGGGTTATCCACTTTATTAACAGCTAATAACACTGGTTTGTGAGTACGATATAAAATTTTTGCAACATTTTCATCTGCGTCAGTTGCGCCTTCTCTACCACTTGTAATAAAAATAATAACATCGGCTTCGTCAATTGCAATTTCTGCTTGTTGTTTAATTTGTTCTAAAAATGGTTCGTCTCCAATATCGATTCCACCTGTATCAATAATATTAAACTCTTTACCTAACCATTCTCCTTGCGAATAAATACGGTCACGAGTCACTCCTGATACATCTTCTACGATTGAAATACGTTCACCTACGATACGATTAAAGATTGTTGATTTTCCTACATTTGGACGACCCACAATGGCGATAACTGGTTTTGCCATAGATTTAGCCTCCTTCTTTTTCTTTTATTTTATTGGATCAAAATGAGTGCTAAGCAATTATTTAATGTTCCCTTGTTTCCCACATGTCCATTGAAAGACACTTTTCAAAAGTACGAATTCTCTTTCAAGGATAAACTTCTAGCTTAGTTTTTTTACTGTTCCATCTAGTAGTTTATAGAATAACCCTTCAACATGCAAGCTTTTCTTATAGGAAGTACTCGCTTCATTAGAACTTTTCCATTTAAAAAAAGAGAAGCGCTTTTTAACGCTTCTCTTTTTTTAATTATTGATCGTCTTCAGTTGTCATATCAGAAAGTTGTTCCCCTAGAATATCTCCTAAAGTAAAACCTGTATCTTCTTCTGGCAATTCATAATCTACTACTTCTTCTTTTTCTTTAAGTCCAGCTGGTTTTTCTTGTAACGCTTTAATACTTAAAGATAAACGTTGATCATCAGGATTAACATCTAAGACTTTCACTTGGATTTCATCCCCCTCATGTAACACTTCATGTGGTGTTGCAATATGGTTATGTGAAATTTGTGAAATATGAACCAAACCTTCCACTCCTGGATAAACTTCAACAAATGCACCAAAGCTTGTTAAACGCTTCACTGTTCCAGTTAATGTCATTCCAATAGCTGCACGTTCTTCAATGTTGTCCCAAGGTCCTGGTTGAGTATCTTTGATTGATAATGAGATGCGTCCAGTTTCAGTATCAATGGAAAGGATTTTCACTTCGACTGAATCGCCAACAGTTAAAACATCTGCTGGATTTTTAACGTGGTCGTAAGAGATTTGTGAGATATGAACCAACCCGTCCACGCCACCTAAATCAATAAACGCACCAAAGTTTGTTAAGCGTGCAACCGTTCCAGTTACAGTATCGCCTTCAACTAATTTAGCTAATACTTCTTTTTTAGCAACTTCTTTTTCAGCTTCAACAACTGCTTTATGAGATAAAATCAAACGGTTTTCACTTGGCTCGATTTCAACGATTTTGAAACGTAAGGTTTGACCTTTATATACTGAAAAATCATCAACAAAGTGTGCATCTACCATTGAAGCTGGGACAAATCCACGTACACCAGCGTCCACTACCAATCCACCTTTAACTGCATCTGTAACAGGTGCTTCGATAATTGTTCCATTTTCAAAGTCTTTTTGGATGTCTTCCCATACTTTTTTAGCGTCGATGCGACGTTTAGAAAGTAAAAAGCTTCCATTTTCTTTGTCCATGATTGGTTTAATAACAACTAAATCAACAACGTCCCCAACATTCACAATATCTGTTACATTTTCAAAGGGTGAAGCTGATAATTCGTTGAAAGGAATGACGCCTTCAACGCCTCCTCCAATAATTCCAACAATTGCTTGTTTGTTATCTTGGATTTTTAGGATTTCACCTTTTACAATATCCCCAATATTAACTTCTTGGACACTGTTCATTGCATCCATCATTGTTTCTGTTGCTTCTACTTCTTGTTTTTCTACATGTTCTGTCATCATTAAATCCTCCTAACAGCTATTAAAGTCCTTCTTACCTATTTTAACGAATAATTTAAAATAATGCCACTAAAACATCACTATTTTACAGCATTTCTTTTGATATTACTGCTGTTTTGTGATAATTTCTTTAATTTTAGCAACGACGCCTTCTATTGATAGACTAGTTGTGTCGACTAAAAAGGCATCTTCTGCCTGAATTAAAGGGGAAACGGCTCGTGTTGAATCCTTATAATCGCGTTCTGCAATTTCTTTTTCGATAGTTTCAAGAGGGGTCATAATGCCTTTTTCAGTATTTTCTTTAAACCGACGTTCTGCTCGTTCAGAAACACTTGCAACCATAAATATTTTCACTTCAGCATCAGGTAAAACTGCCGTTCCAATATCGCGTCCATCCATTACGACACCACCGTCAGCGGCAATGAGTTGTTGGTACTTAACCAATTGTTTTCGAACTTCTCCATGGGCTGCAACGGCTGAAACATTATTCGTCACATCTGGTTGACGAATGGCGTCTGTTACTTCTTCATTGTTGATAAATACTTTTTGAATGGTTGTGCTTGGATCGAAACGTAGCTTCATTTTTTTTAATAGCTCAATAAGTCCTGCTTCGTCTTCTGGCGTAACACCATTTTGCAACGCATAGTAAGTCAACGCACGATACATCGCTCCTGTATCGCAATAAACATAACCTAAATCTTTTGCTACTATTTTAGCAACGGTACTTTTCCCCGCAGACGCAGGTCCGTCAATTGCAATTCTTAATTTTTTGGATTCCATTATTTGCCTTCTTTCTCTTAAAAATTACCTTTTTTACAAAATTAAAGCCGCCATATCTGACGGCTTTAAGCAATTAATTTAGTTTTAAAACGGTGCCAACTGGAACATTATCTGAACTTAAACCATTTAATGTTTTTAATTGTGCCACGGTTAATCCATTGTTAGTAGCAATACGATATAATGTATCTCCTACTTGAACGGTATGGGTTTTTGATGTTTCTGTTGCAGGTGGTTCTGTTGCAGGTGGTTCTTCACTTGCTGGAGGTGGCGTTGATTCCTCTGGCGGGGTTACTTCTTCTGATGAAGATTCCGCTGGTGGCTGTTCTTGTGAAACAGGTTCTTCACTTGAAGATACTTCTTCCTCTTTAGAGCTTTCTTCTTTTGAAGAAGAGCTTTCTTTTTTACTGCTTTCGCTGCTACTGCTACTACTCATTGTTACTTGATCATCATTAGATTTTGGATCTTCCGATGAGGCTGCATTTGTATACCACCAATAAGTTGCAATTGGCAAAATAATTAATAAGGCCAAAAATACACATAAAGTAGTTAAGATTGGAGAAATTCCACCCTTAGATTTTTTACGCGCCGTTCTAGAATAATTGCCTTCAGTCGTTCCTTCTTCTTCACTGAATTTACGCGACCACGCTTCTTTTGATGGGTCATTTGATTTATTTTTACTCATTTAGACTTCCTCCTAAAAATAGTTCGTCTTTATTGTACCATATTTCAGTTAGTCTTGTCTTTTAAAAGTTTCTAACGAAAACATCTCTTTTAAAATTTTTTCCCAAGAATCTACGCTTGAAAACGGTCTGTTTTCAAGACTTTTTTCATCTATTTGATAAATTTCTTCATCAATGCCACAATTGCTACAACAATTTCCTACCTTTTTATTAAGTTTTTCTTCAAAATAATGAAGAAGTACTTTTCGCTTGCATTGCTTTGTTTCTGCGTAAGTGACCATATAGCGCAATTGCTCTTCTTTACGGAACATGCGGGCTCTTAGTTGCTGTTTCGCATATGCGAGCGGAATGTCTGAAGCTAAATAATTTTCAAGCAACCGTTGTTGACTCTCACTACAGCTTCCTTCAAGTACGACTTGCTTACGGTAAACATACTCTAACATTGCTTCAGTAGGAAGATCATTTTCTTGTAAACGTACTTGAATATAGCTGTCACCTGCCTCATAAAGTAAAATAGCGATACTAGGTTGCCCATCACGACCGCAACGCCCAATTTCTTGCAAATACGCTTCTACACTCGCAGGCATATGATAGTGAATCACAAAACGAATATTTTTTTTATTGATGCCCATACCAAAGGCATTGGTCGCACAAATCACGTCAATTTCATCGTAAATAAACTGTTGTTGCAATAAGATACGGTCCGCTGTTTCTAAATCAGAGTGGTAGCTGGCAACACGAATGGTTAGGTTTTTTCTTAAAAAATCAGCCATATTGTCGGCCATTTTTTTACTTGAAAAATAGATAATTCCAGGTTTTTTTAACTTTCTAACTTGTTGGATCAGTTGTTCTTTTTTATCTTTATCACACGGAATGGTCACAAGTGCAATGTTTTTGCGATCAACAGAATGAACAATTTGGGTTGTTTGAAGTGGATCTAATTTTAAACTGACTAGAATGTCCTCTTTGACTTGGTGATTCGCCGTTGCTGTCAATGCCATCGTCAAAGGATTTCCTAATGCTTCTCGGATGCTTCCAAGTTCTAAATAATCCGGTCTAAAATCCATCCCCCATTGTGAAATACAATGGGCTTCGTCAATTGTAAACAATGCAATTTTCAACTGTTTCAAAGCTGTCAGAATGCGTTCATTTTGCAGCATTTCAGGAGATAAAAATAAAAATTTATATTCGTTTAGATGGCGAATAATGAACTCTTTTTCTGAATAATCAAGTAAACTGTTTAACGCTGCCACTCTTTTTTCTTTTAATAATTGCAATTGTTCTACTTGATCTTGCATCAACGATAGCAATGGCGAGACAATAACAACCGTCCCTTCTAATAGATAGCCCGTTAATTGGTAACAAATTGATTTTCCGGTGCCTGTTGGCAATAAAACCAGTGTGTCTTGTCCTTTTAATGCTGCTGTAATCGTTTCTTCTTGTCCATCTCTAAATGAATCATAGCCAAAATAAGTTTTCAACTTGTTTTTTAAGTTCTGTGAATCAACCATTTACCCGCCTTCTTTCAATTTGAAGTAAACGATAGATATAAAAAGGAACTTGATACCCTTGTTCTTCTATCTCATAATAACCAATTGTTGGATTTAGTTCAAATAATCCCATTATTTGTTGGTAAGTACGCTCTGCTATAAGGTCTTTAATGGGGTATGTTTCATCCATAATCGCTAATTCAATTAAGTGCTCTGAAACAGTACTAAGCTTTAATCCACGAGAATTTGCTACTTCTTCAAGAGCCTTTCCTTCGTCCATTAGTTTTTTAGTTGCCAATGTGCTTTGATTGAATAGGCTAATGTCATGAATGCTTTCTTGATAGAGTTCAAAAAAAAGTGGAAATTGATTTGTTTCTTTAATTTGCTTAATGCATTGAAACAAGGCATCAGTTAAAATCACCTGAACTTCGTCTAACTCCAGTTCTAAAAGGTTTGAGATTTGTTTGGTTGTTTTACCATAGGTTTTATAACCTGTTAGTTTTAAACTAATAACCGTTGCGCCACTCGGCTCTAACAGTGCTAGCAAATCCATCCATTCACTTGCAAACCGTTGACTTAACAGTTCTTTTGAAAGATTTTTTTTATGCATTTGCAACCATTTTTTAAGCCATAATTGCTGCTTCCATTCTTTTTCAATGGGTAAATACTGGACATTTTCGTGGCTCATTTCTGAAAGCACTTGAGTAACAAATGTCAACAACCGCCAAAATGATTTTAAACTTCTTCCTTCTAATAAACCATTAAAATGGCTAGGGTAATAATGCGTTTCAAAAAAAGTAGTAACTGACTGTTCGCCTTTTGGAGTCAAATAAACATGATTGTCTGATGCTTCTTCCAACTGATTTTTTTTCAATAGACTGTCAATTTTTTGGAGATAGTCCTCTTTTTCCAAGTGACGAAAGCAATTAAAAAAATGTTTTAATTGGTAACTTTCTGCTACATATAAAATTGAAGCCGTACGCTTGCCGGTTAGAATATGAAAGACTGATAGCGGTTTTTTTGCTTCTTTTCTTGAAAATAAACTTAAGAAGAGGTACTCTAAATAAAGTGATGATTCCAATCGACTCATTCCTTCCAAGTAAAATAAAAAGAGGTTAAACTATGTACTACACAAAAGTGGATCAAGAAAAATGCATTGCTTGCGGCTTGTGCCAAATTAAAGCACCCCAAGTATTTAATTATAATGAAGAAGGAATTGCTTATACAATTTCAGATAACAACAAAGGGATTCTCCCTTTACCTACCGACGTAATCCCCCATTTTAAAGAAGCTTATCAAGCTTGCCCAACTGGTGCGATCGTCAGAAGGACCACTCCGTTTTCTATAGAGTAATGCTTAGATCCTAGAAATACAGTAGAATGATACGTTGGGTTCTTTGTATCTTTAAACTTCATAAAAATAGAAATGTTGTTAAATCGATTAAATTTAACAACATTTCTTTAGTATATTAATAGTTTCGTAATTGATTTCTTAAAATCCATGGTTTTAATTTTGCAAATAATCCAATAAAAACAATTCCTACCACTAATCCTTTTAAAATATTAAAAGGCAATACGCCATACAATACTATTTCTTTCACAGGACCTAAATTAAAGCCCATGATTTTAATGTACAACGGTGTAATGACAAACCAGTTTGCAATTGATAAAACCGTGGTTAAAGAGACGGTTCCAACAATATTCGCCATCACGAGCGTTTTCATATCGTAACGTTGTTGCTTTGTAATAATAAAATAAATTGGTAGTCCATAGGCTAAACTCGCAATAAAGCTTGCAATATCGCCAATTGGATACCCCATATCGCCACCTGTTTGAATATAGTGAAGGACGGTTCTAATTAACGCCACTAGTACACCTCCAACAGGTCCGTATAAAAACATCCCCATCAAAACTGGCACATCACTAAACTCGACTTTCATAAAACTGGCACTTGGTAAGATTGGAAAAGCAAAAAACATCAGCACAAAGGCGATTGCTCCTAGCATTGCGATTCCGACTAACCTTTTGGTATTACTGGTTTTCATAAAAAATCCTCCTAAAAGGATTCATCTAGAGCGATTATGGAATATTCGAGAAAAATAAAAAACCCGCCTAACTTTTTCTTCAGAAAAAAAGTTAAACAGAGCCATTGAATTCACTCAAATAAGCCCCATCTTCTTTATCCAGACTTTACTGTCGGTATTGGAATTACACCAATTCAACCAATTGTCGAAACAATCAGTTCGTGGACTTTACCACCGGTCGGGAATTTCACCCTGCCCCTGAAGACGAATCATTATATTATTTTGTACACTCTCATGTACAACTAATAGTATACACAAATTTCATTTAATAAGCAATAGATATGCTAACAAATAGTAAGCAAAAAAACAATTCCTATAAAATAGGAATTGTTTTTTATTCATGTTTGTCTTGCTCATCCAAGTAAGGCAAATGAATGATAAAACGTGTCTTTGTATTAACTTCGCTTTGAACTTCCATATAGCCGTCATGTTCTTCAACGATATTTTTAACGATTGATAAGCCAATTCCAGTTCCTGTTTGATTTTGTTTATTCATCACTCGGGCTTTATCAGCTTTGTAGAAACGTTCAAAAATAAATGGTAAATCTTGTTTTGAAATTCCAGTTCCGTTATCAATAATTTCAATTAACAATTCGTCCATCACTTCATCTAAATGAATCGATAATTTCACATATCGAATTCCATCTGTTGGTTCAGCTAAACTGGTATGGCGAATAGCATTATTGATTAAATTAAATAAAACTTGGTTCATTTTATCTTCATCCATCCAATAACTCGTCATATCATCTTGAATCTCTAGGTCTAGCCGAACCTGATTGGATTCTGCTAATTGACCAAATCGAGTTAAAAGATCTTTGAAAAATTCATGTAAATCCACTTCGGTTTTTGTTAACTCAATATAACCTGCTTCCATTCTCGAAAGATCTAACATCTCGTTAACCATCCGGCTCATTCGTTCAGATTCTTCCCAGATAATTTTTGCCATTTCATGTTTTTCTTCATTCGTTTCAGCAACATCGTCTAATATTGCTTCACTATAGCCTCTTATCATCACTAAAGGCGTTCTTAATTCATGAGACACATTGTTAATAAAATCCACTCTCATCGTATCCAAACGACGTTCTTTTGTCATGTTTTGAATCGTTATCAGCACACCACGAACAATATAAGGAGCTTCACTGAAAAGCGGCACCAAGTTTAAATTGAAATACGCATCATCAATCTCTAATTCAAAACTCAACCCGTTTCTTTTTTCGATTACTTCATCAATTTTCCCATCTAACACATACGGAAGAATCTCACTTTCATGATATTGACCGTTTAACCGCCAACGGCTTAAAAAATCATCCCCTGTTAGATTAGAAGTTAAAAGCGTTTTATCTCGATTGTAATACAAGATCCCCGTCGTCATAGAAGACACAATGTGCGCCAATAATTCTTTTTCTTGTTTGGTAGACATTCCAATGGCTTCTAAAGATTTTCCCATTTTATTCATCGCTAGTGCTAACTGTGACAGTTCATCTTTAGAGTTGACAGGCACTTGATGTGAAAAATCATTTTTTGCGTATTCAAAAGCAACATCCCGCATATTGGCTAGCGGAGTTCCAATTCTATATTTAAGGAATTGATAAAACAACACTGATAAAATAAGAAGCATCACAAAAATAAAAGCTGTCCACTCCGTCATTTTTTTAGCTATTTTTGTTAAAAAAGATAAATCACCATATGAATACAGAACCCCCCGCTTGCCATCGTGTTCAAAGAAATTTACTTTTAGAATAAACGAACCATTTTTATTCTCTTCGTTGCTTTCCTCTTTTAACAACACGCTGTCTTTGCCAGAATGAATAATTTCTTTGACATCTTTACGATTCAATAATTGTGTCAAATAATTTTTAGGGAGTTCATTGTAGAAATCATTGTAAAAGACCGCTTTTTGATCGTCATATTCAAGATAAAAAAATAAATGTGAATCATAAGAAGTAAATTTATCTGTATTTTCTAAAACAAAAAGCGGATCAGTGATTACCCGCTTTTCAATACTTTTTATTGAGTCTTTAAAATCACTTAAATAGATTTCTTGAACATGTTTTTGATAGATATATGAATAAATTACTGTACTAGAAATCAAACAGAATGCAACAATCGCCATCGTGACTAACCATGTTCGAAATACAATACTATTTAGTTTAGTCATTCGCTTGTTACTCCTTATTTTCGTAATGAGAATTAAACTTATAACCTAATCCCCAAACAGTAACGATCATTTTAGCGGCTACTTCTGATTGTTGTGCTAGTTTTTCACGCAACCGTTTCACATGGGTATCCACTGTTCTTAAATCACCAAAAAACTCATATTTCCAAACTTCTCTAAGCAATTGCTCTCTGCCAAAAATTTGATCCGGCGCTTGGGCTAAATAAAGAAGTAAGTCGTATTCTTTTGGTGTTAAATTGACTGGCTTTCCATCTGATAAAACCCGATGTGCTTGATTGTCAATTTCTAAATGAGGAAAAACAATTAAGTCTGGATTTTCTTGTTTTTTAGGTTTTGCCAGTTGTGTTCGTTTCAAAATCGCTGCTACTCGCAAGACAACTTCTCTTGGACTAAATGGCTTTACAATATAATCATCTGCTCCAACTTCAAAACCTTGAACACGATTGGTTTCTTCACCTTTTGCTGTCAACATCATAATAGGGGTTTCTTTTTTTTCACGCAGTTGTTTAGCAACTTCAATACCATCCATTTTAGGTAGCATCAAGTCAAGTAAAATTAAGTCATAATCATTTTCAAGCGCTAGAAAAAGAGCATCTTCTCCATTGTCTGTTTCAGTAATGATAAAGTTTTCTCGCTCTAAATACATTCTTAATAAACGACGAATTCGATCTTCATCATCAACAACTAGTATATTTATTGCATCATTATTCATTTGGTAAACACCTCTTTCTCCAACTCCATCTAAAAATCGTTATTATATCATTAATTATACACAACAACTGTTTCATTTATCAACCAAAAAGGGTTTTATCTTATTTTTTCTTTTGTTGACTTTCTTTAGCAAGAACGCGAAGTTGGTTCACTTCAAAGCCTTTTAATTCACGCCATTCTCCTGGTTTTAATCCTTCCAAAGTCAAACCGCCGTATGTTTCACGTTTTAATTTTTGAACGGGATGGTTAATCGCCATAAACATATTTTTAACTTGATGATTACGTCCTTCAAAGATTGTAATTTCAACAATTGACGTTTGTTTTACTTTATCCACTGAAATAATTCTAGTCTGTGCTGGAGATGTTTTTTTACCGTCAATGACAATTCCCTTGTCTAATTTACGCGTGTCTGTCGGATAAATAACACCTTTTACTTTAGCCACATACGTTTTTGCAACGTGGTATTTAGGATGCATTAACATTTGAGAAAGTTCTCCGTCATTTGTCATCAGCAATAATCCCGTTGTGTCATAGTCTAAACGGCCAACCGGATAAATACGTTGTTTTACAGAACCAAAAAAGTCCGTTACAACAGGTCGATCTTTATCGTCACTCACAGCAGAAATCACATTTCTTGGTTTGTACAGTAAAAAGTAAACCGGTTCTTCACGATCGATTGGAACACCATCTACTTCAATATTATCTGAGTTTCCAACTTGAACACCCATATCTGTTACAACTTTTCCATTCACTCTAACGTGCCCTTTTGCAATTAATTCTTCTGCTTTTCTTCGAGAAGCTACACCTGCGTGTGCCATTACTTTTTGTAAACGTTCCATTATTTTATCCCCTTTATTCTTCATTATTTAGTTGAAATTGCTGGTTAAATTTTTCAAAGAATAAATCTGATTCGCTTTCATCAGGACTTTGTTCTAATTCATCAATTGTTGGCAATTCTTTTATATCTTTTAAGCCGAAATAATCCATAAAATAAGCAGATGTCCCATATAAAATGGCTCTTCCGGGTCCATTAACTCGGCCTTTGTCTTCAATTAAACCTCTTAAAAGAAGCTTTTGCAAAGCTCCACTTGTTTGCACGCCTCTAATTTCATCAATCTCCATCCGTGTTAACGGTTGTTTGTAGGCAATAATCGCAAGTGTTTCTAACGCAGCTTGTGATAAATTTGTGGATAGCGGAGACACTGCATATTTTTTAATTAAATCAGCATATTCTTTTTTAGTAGCCAATTGATAATGATTTCCTACTTCTAGAAGCATTAAACCATTTGTTTTAGACTCAATGTATCGCTGTTGTAATTGCATTAATAATTGATAGGTGAATTGCGTAGATGCATCAAGTAGCGAAGCCATCTCCTCTAAAGATAACCCTTCATCTCCCGACACAAAAAGCAATGCTTCAATTGCTGCTATTTCATTCATTGTGACCTTCTCCTTGATTAACGGACTCTTGATTTTCAAACACTAAAATATCGCCGCAAATTTCGGTTTGATTGATTCGAATAGTTCCTTCTTTAATCAATTCTAGTAAGGCCATAAAAGTAGTTACTAGTTCTGACTTCGTTGCAACATCAAAAAGATCTTCAAATAATAACCCATTTCGACTTTTTTGATTCGTTAATTTCTTTAAAATCAACTTCATTTTGTCGTCAATCGTCATTTCCTCTGCTTTAATTTTAGTTTGCATTGGGATTTTACGATTCTTTTTAGTTAGCATTTCATGAAAAGCCATAAATAAATCAATTGTTGTGATTTGCTCTGATTTTAAAGGAACTTCCGTTTGTAAATGTTGTAAATTTGTCGGCGTTTTAGTGTAATAGTGACTCCGTTCTTCTTCTTTATCTTTTAGTACCGTTGCTGCATATTTGTATTTACGATATTCTAATAGTTGTTCAACAAGAGCATCCCGTGGATCTTCTCCATCTTCATAGAACGCTTCTTCTTCGTCATCTAAAACAAGTTCTTGTTTAGGCAACAACATTTTACTTTTAATCGCCATTAATGTAGCGGCCATCACGAGATAATCGCCGGCAATATCCAGCTCTAATTCTTTCATCGTATGAAGATACGCCAGGTATTGAGCTGTGACTTCAGCCATTGGAATATCGTAAATATCCAACTCTAATTGTTGAATTAAATGAAGCAACAAATCAAGCGGCCCTTCAAACACATCAATTTTCACATTAATTTCAGCCATTCATTGATTCGCTCCTTCAATCTAGTTTCTATTCACTTCTTTGTTGCTCCCATTTTGCTATAATTGGAGCGGTTTCTAACGTACCAATTATTTTTTTATCTGGTGCTTTTTGTTGAAGTTCGTTGATCATTTTATAACTAATTCCTTCTTTACGGTAAGAAGGATTGATTGAAATATGACGAAGCAAAACCATCTCATCACTTATTTCTACCCCTAAAACGGCAATAATATCTGCACTTTCTTCACTGCGCCATAAATACAGTCGACGATGCTCGTCCGCTTCATACCATTCAATTTCTGATTTCAAGCGACTCACATCTTTTAAGTCTGGAATAAAAGATAGCAGCCCCATCATGATTTTCTCGTAATCATTTTTATAACTAATTAGCATCGATGACCCTCCATTCATATCTATTCTGTTGGAAAAGGAATATCAAGTTGCATTACATCTGCATAAGTTTCCCGTCGAATTGCTAGAAAATCAACATTATTTTCCACGAATACAACGGCTGGCCGAGGAATTCGATTGTAATTACTCGCCATTGAATAGCCATATGCACCGGTGCTAAAGACAGCCAACACGTTTGGTTCTTGAACTTTAGGAAGAGGCAAGTCCCAAATCAACATGTCGCCAGATTCACAACATTTCCCTGCAATAGAATAGGTTGCTGTTGGTTGTTCTGTGGCGCGGTTTGCTAAAATGCCTGTGTATTTCGCGTCATAAAGAGCTGGACGGATGTTATCAGACATTCCACCATCAACGGCTAAATAGTTTCGCACGTTGGGAACTTCTTTTTGTGAGCCCGTTTCATACAAAGTCGTTCCCGCATCTCCGACTAAACTGCGTCCTGGTTCCAACCATATTTCAGGCATCGGAATGCCTAATTCAGTTGTTTTCAAAATAACTTCATCAATAATAGATACCATCAGTTCTGGAATTGCTAATGGTTGATCCTCTTTTGTATAGCGAATGCCAAATCCGCCACCTAAATTCAGCACACTTAAATGAAAGCCAAAAGCCTTTTGCCACTCAATTGTTTTTGAGAGTAGTTTATCAATTGCCATTAAAAAACCATCTGATTCAAAAATCTGTGAGCCAATATGACTGTGAAGTCCAATGAGTTCGATGTTTGATAAGTTCATCGCTTCAATGACTGCTTGTTCTGCTTGCCCATTCATTAAATCAAATCCAAATTTTGAATCTTCTTGTCCTGTTGAAATATAGTCATGTGTGTGTGCTTCTACGCCAGGCGTGACACGGATTAAAATCTTAACAGTGTGCTCTTTTTGACTCGCTAACTGATTCAATAACGTCAACTCATTGAAATTATCAACAACAAAGCACCCAATTTGGTAATCTAAGGCTGCGTTCATTTCCGTTTTGGTTTTATTGTTTCCATGAAAATGAATTTTTTTACTCGGAAATCCTGCTTGGATAGCCGTATATAATTCTCCGCCTGAAACCACATCAAGAGACATTCCTTCTTGAGCCATTAATTGATAAATCGCTAAACATGAAAAGGCTTTGCTAGCATAAGCTACTTGTGCATTGATTTGTTTACGTTCGAAAGTTTCTTTAAACTCTCGGCAGCGTTCTCGGATTAAGGCGATATCGTAAACAAATAATGGTGTCTGGTACTTATCAGCAAGTAAAACTGTATCAATTCCTCCAATCGTTAGATGATCTTCAGTATTGATTGTCATTGTACCTGGTAGTTTAGTTAAATTCATTTATTTTCCCCATTTCAATCCCCGTAAATTGCTCATTTAACTTTACCATAATCTGGACATTTTCACAATCTAACTAGCTAAAAGAATGTGTTATTTCCAATGATTTTATATTTTTAAGCTCTCGGATGATACGTTTTATAAACTGAGGTCATGCGTTGTTTGGTAATATGTGTATAAATTTGAGTCGTGGAAATATCCGCATGTCCCAGCAATTCTTGTACAACTCGCAAATCTGCACCATTTTCTAATAAATGAGTTGCAAATGAATGGCGTAAAGTGTGTGGCGTAACCTCTTTTTCAATTCCTGCTTTTTTGACAATCGCTTTTAAATTTTTCCAAACGCCTTGTCTTGTTAAGCCTTTGCCATGATGATTTAAAAATAAATTAAGTTCACGTCTTCCTGGTTTTTCAAGTTTCACTCGGCTATATTTCATGTATTTCTCAATCCATTCAATTGCCAAATCGCCAAGGGGAATAATCCGTTCCTTGTCCCCTTTACCAATGGTCTGAATCAACCCTAGCGATAAATGCAAATCACTTAGTTTTAGCTCTGTCAATTCGCTAACCCGCAATCCAGTTGCATACATCACCTCTAACATTGCTCGGTCTCTTAAACCTAGAGTAGTGTTGGTATCAGGTGTTTCAATCAGGCATTCGACTTCTTTCATCGACAGCGTTTTAGGTAAGGTTTGAGCTTTTTTAGGCGTGTCGATGTGCAACATGGGATCCGTATCACATAATCGTTCCTGTTTTAAAAACTGATGGAATCTTCTTAGACTAGAGACCATCCGAATCACAGTACCCGCTGCTTTTTCTTCGTCTTTTAATTGCTGTAAAAAAGTCAGAACTAAATACCGATCAACTTCCGACCAGCTTTTGACTTGATTCGTAGTTAAAAACTCAATATAGCTTATTAAATCGCGACGGTAGCTTTCTATGGTATTTTTGGAAAGACCTCGCTCAATTGTTAAATAATGCAGATACTCCGTTAAATCGTTCTCCACTTTCGTCACCTCCAACAGTGTTTTGTTAAGAAAAAAAAGAAACAACCAACAAAGTCAATTGTTTCTCCTTCTTTAATTGTTAATTAGTGTTTCCCGTTTTCTTGGCATTCTTGACAAATCCCATGAAAAGTTAAACGATGATCTTTTACGATAAAATGGAAACGACTTTCAACAATTGGTTCAATTTCTTCAAGCAAATCTTCATGAACTTCTTCAATACTTCCACACTCAATACATAATAAATGGTGATGGAAATGTTTCGCGCCTTCTTTACGAACATCATATCGAGCTAAACCGTCATTAAAACTGATTTTATTGATAATGTTTAATTCTGTTAAAATTTCTAGCGTCCGATAAACCGTTGCTAAACCGATATCAGGGCTTTTTTCTTTAACAAGCATGTACACTTCCTCAGCACTTAAATGGTCTTTTTCTTTTTCAAGTAAAACCGCTACAGTTGCTTCGCGTTGTGGCGTTAATTTGAAACCTGCTTCGTGTAATTGATTTTTGATTTTTAGTAAAGGAGATTCTGTTGTTTTCACGGTAATAGCCTCTCTTATTTATAATCTTTATAATCTACTTATAAACTCTTCTTATCTAGTTTATAAAAATTACAATCTAATTGCAATCAATTTAAGTGTTATTGAACATTTTTATGAGACTTTACTCACTTTCATTCTCAATTGGCGAGTCAACTAAGCGAGTCTCACCATCCACTTGAACAATTTTACGTTGTCTCATTAGATTTCCTAACGCACGTTTAAATTGACCTTTACTGATACCAAAACGTTCTTTAATTTCTTCTGGATCGCTTTTATCTGTGTAAGGGAAACTGCCTGTACGGGTGCGTTCTAAAATCGCTAGTAACATACCCGCGTCGTCTTCAATTGCTTCGTGAGCACGAGGCATCAACGAAATATTTAAAATCCCATCTTCACGAACTCCAATAACACGACCTTCAACGACTTCACCTAAACGTGGCTCATCTTTTCGCTCACTAGGATGTACAAAGCCTAAATAATCGTCTTCCATGATTAAATAAGTGCCTACTACCTTCAAACGGAACGCAGTACCTTTAATATTTTTATTTTTTAACGCTTCTTCGTCTGTCGCTTTTTTAGCGATTGAGTAGTAAAATTCTTCTGGCGCTAACGTTCCCCACATACGGTCTTTTGCATCAACATGAATGCCAATCAATAACTGATCGCCTTTTTTAGGCCATAAATGTTTTTCAGTTGGCAGTTCATCTAAAGAAACGACCATTTCCTTGTCCGGCAAACCAATATCTACAAAGACACCTAAGTCTTTTCTCGTGTCTATAACCATTCCCCAAGCAAACTTTCCAACTTGAACGTTAGGAGTCGTCTGAGTCATAACAAAGTCTTTATTCATTGAAATGTATACAAAACCTTCTACTGGGTCACCTAATTCATAGTTTATTTCTTCTGTTTTAGCTAATTTGTATGTTACACCATCTTTTTGGATAAAATAAGATTTATCATTTTCATCTGTTACGATTCCCGTAACAACTGTACCTAAGGATTGATTCATTATTGTGCCTCCATCATTTTCTTCTTGTTCTATTATAGCGTAGAATGGCTCTCTTGCCTATCGAATCCTTTTAAAATCTGAGTCATTACTTCGTAAAAGGCAAAATTTGTAAAATACAATAGGTCAAACCTGCTGCAATAACAGGTCCTGCTGCAACCCCTTTTAACAAAACAACACCCATGATGGTTCCAAACACCAAGGCAATTGTTACTTCTGGACTAGCAGACAGTAAGCCCACTCCTTTGCTTGATAGTAATGATACTCCGATTCCACAAAGGATTGCTACCCAACCCACGGGGGATTTAAACGCTTCAAGTAAATCTTTAAATCCTATTTGACCTGTTGCAATTGGGACTAGTATAGAAGCAGTAATAATCGTAACTCCCCAATTTATCCCCTTCAATTGAACCATTTCTAATAATTTATCTGTTTGAGGAATTAATTTAATTAGTAAAATAAATGCTGTAGCAATAATCAACGATTGATTTTTTGCAATGAATGCAATGATTAAAATAATACCTAAAAATAACCAACTTTCTAACAATACTCTCACTCCTTTATTCTCTCTAACTAGTTTAACGAAAAAATCAAAAGAAGGAAAGAAAAATAATTAGTTTACCATAATTTTATTATGTGAATTGTATTATTACTAAAAAAACTCATAAATCAGAAATTCCTGATTTATGAGTTTTCAACTTTTTAAAATTTAGATAGCTGTTGTTGCGCCACGGTAGATAATCCCACGACGAGAATCAACAGTGATTAATTCATCATTTTTAATTAATGACGTTGCATTTGTTGCGCCAACGATAACCGGAATGCTCATAGCAATTCCAACTACTGCAGCATGGCTAGTTAAGCCACCTTCTTCAACTACGATAGCAGCTGATTTTTCAATTGCAGGAAGGTAATCTTTGTCAGTTGTTTTAACAACTAAAATTCCGCCATCAATTGCATTTTTGTTTGCTTCTTCAGCAGAAGTTGCTACAACTGCTTTCGCAATAACTGAAGTCGTACCAACACCGTGGCCAGTCGCTAATTTAGAACCAATTAATTGGATCTTCATTAAGTTCGTTGTTCCACGTTCACCAACTGGAACACCAGCAGTGATAATGATTAAGTCGCCTTCTTTAGCAAATCCTGATTCTTGAGAAACACGAGTTGCAAGGTTGAACATATCATCTGTTGAGCTTGGTTTTTCAGCTACTTGAGGATAAACACCCCATGAAAGAGCTAAACCGCGCATTTGACGTTCTGTAAATGTAATTGCAACAATATGTGATTTAGGACGGTATTTAGAAATCATACGTGCAGTGTGACCAGATTCAGTAGCAGCTACAATTGTTTGAATTCCTAAGTTACGTGCAGTGTGACCAACTGATTGACCAATTGCTTCCGTCATATCTGTTTTGCTATATGCTTTTAATGCAAATGCATCTTGATTTACTAATGCTTCTTCCGTACGGATTGCAATACGGTTCATTGTTTGAACGGCTTCAACTGGGTAATCCCCAGCAGCTGTTTCACCTGAAAGCATGATTGCATCTGTTCCATCAAAAATCGCATTGGCAACATCACTGGCTTCAGCACGTGTTGGACGTGGATTTTTTTGCATAGAATCAAGCATTTGAGTTGCAGTAATAACAGGTTTACCTAAAGCGTTACATTTTGAAATCAATAATTTTTGAGCGATTGGAACTTCCTCAGTTGGGATTTCAACTCCAAGATCTCCACGAGCAACCATTAAACCATCAGAAATTTTTAGGATTTCATCAATGTTGTCCACACCTTCTTGGTTTTCAATCTTAGGAATGATTTGAATGTGTGTTGCATTGTTTTCTTCTAAAATTTGAGTGATTTCTAAAACGTCACTTGGACGACGTACAAAACTTGCTGCGATAAAATCAACATCGTTTTCAATACCAAAACGAATATCTGCTGCGTCTTTTTCAGTGATTCCTGGTAGATTAATTGATACGTTAGGTACGTTCACACCTTTTTTATTTTTCAATGTTCCAGCATTTTTAACAACTGTTACGATTTCATTTGCTGCTTTATCGATATCGGTTACTTCTAAATCGATTAAACCGTCATCTAACAAAATGTGTGAACCTGGGTTTACATCGTTGATTAATTCTGGGTATGAAATTGAGAATTTTTCTTTTGTTCCTTCGATTTGCGTCATTGCAAGACGAACAACATCGCCAGTTGAAAAATCAATTTTTCCATCTTTCATGTCATGCGTACGGATTTCAGGACCTTTTGTATCTAAAAGAATCGCAACCATTTTACCCGTGATTTTTGATGCTTCACGAATGTTTTTGATACGGTTTCCGTGCTCTTCAAAATCACCATGTGAAAAGTTTAAACGACAAACGTTCATGCCTGATTCAATCAATTTCACCAATGTTTCTACTGATTCACTTGCTGGTCCAATTGTACATACAATTTTTGTTTTTTTCATAATTTAATTATCTCTCCCAAAATTTATTTTTAACCGCTCAGTATAAGTAAGAGGTTAGAAGTTATGCTTCGTTTAATAAGAAATTTCTTGATTTAATTGGTATAAAGATAAATCTGCTCTGTGTTTGCCGTTTTCAAGAACATCAATAATGTCGTTTTCGATTAATTTGTTATCACGAATTCCAACACAAAGTCCGCCTTTTCCGGTTTTTAACAAATCAACAGCATGTGCGCCGAACGTACTTGCTAATACACGGTCACGAGCGCTTGGTGCTCCACCACGTTGAACATGTCCTAAAACTGTTACACGTGCATGGTAATCGCCATGTTTTGCTAATTCATCAGCAAATTCATTGCCGCCCATTACGCCTTCTGCAACTACGATTAAGCTGTGTTTTTTACCACGATCGCGGCCTTTTTGAATTGTTTTAGCAACTTCTGCCATATCAAAATCTTTTTCAGGAATAATAATTTGTTCTGCTCCACCAGCAACACCAGCCCAAAGAGCGATATCCCCAGCGTCACGTCCCATTACTTCAATAATAAAAGTACGAACATGACTTGTTGCAGTATCACGAATACGGTCAATTGATTCTAAAACCGTGTTTGTGGCTGTGTCAAATCCAATACAAAAATCAGTTCCTGGAATATCGTTGTCAATTGTACCTGGTAAACCGATTGCAGGATAACCATGTTTTGTTAAAGCCATCGCTCCATGATAAGAACCATCGCCACCAATCACAACTAATCCTTCAATGCCAAATTTTTTCAATTGCTCGATCCCTTTTAATTGGCCTTCCTCAGTGGCAAATTCAGGATAACGTGCAGAATATAGGAATGTTCCTCCTCGTTGGATCATATCTCCTACATCACTAATTGATAGTTTACGAATGTCGCCTGCTACTAAGCCAGCAAAACCATAATTGATTCCATAAACTTCCATACCTTCGTAGATTCCTTTACGAACAACCGCGCGAACGGCAGCGTTCATACCAGGAGCGTCTCCACCACTTGTTAAAACAGCGATACGTTTCATATACCTCTCACCTCATACGTTATTATTGTAAAAAATAATACCTAAACGGCCATTGTTATTTTTTACGGCTTCCTAAACCTTTTCATTTGTCATTGAGTTGCCAAAACCTGTTGTTTCATGACAAACTTAAAAGCTCACATCAACATTCTAACACTTTTCTTAGCAATTGTCTTTTCAAAATGAGCAATTTTCAAAAAAAGTCCGTTTTTTCTTTGTTTGAACCGTTTTCTTTGAAAATCAGGTCCCTTTTTGCCAAACAATATTTTGTTTTCCTAATAATTCTTCTAATCGAGACAATAAGCCTTCTGAAATAGTTACCCATTCAGTGTCATTTAAAACGATTTTTTTATTGGATTCAACATAAAATAAAATAACAGGTACATTTCCAGCTTCAGCCTTTAAAATGTGATGCATTTCAGTCAACGTTTCGGTTTCTTCTTTATCTGTTTGAACACGTATAAAAAGCTTATCGAAACTACTTTTCTTACTTAACTCACTCGCATCTTCTATTTTATTAACGATTAATTGTTTTTCTTCTTGCAGACCCTCTTCTGCTTTCCCTTCAATATAAAGAACATTGTTTTTCTCTAAATATTTCGCGTATTGACGATAAGTTTTTGGGAAAAGTGTAATTGAACATTCGCCTGATTGATCGTTAACGACCACAAAAGCCATTTGCTCGCCTTTTTTAGTTCGAATCAAACGACTGCTTTTCACAGCACCTATAATTTTAGCCAGTTGGTTGCTTTGCAAATCTTTAATATAGCCTGCTTGTTTTAAAAAACGAACATTTTCAAAACGTTCAACCGGATGCCCTGAAAGATAGGCACCTAAAAATTCTTCCTCTTTTTCTAAGCGTGTATCTAATGTCAGATCTGGTGCTACTTCATATTTTGGCTCTAACGATTTTATCAGAGTTTCGTTGTTGCCACTAATTTTAATGTTATCAATGATCCCTTCCAAAGACGCAATTAACACGCCTCTAGGGTACTCAAATGAATCAAAAGCTCCTGCGTAAATAAAAGGTTCAATCAGCTCAAATTTCAACCACTTTGGATCAATTTTTCGTAAAAAGTCAATTAAATCACGATAAGGTCCATATTCTTTTCTTAAGCGAATCACTTCTAAAATCATATCGCGTCGCACACCTTTAATACTGCCTAGCCCAAATTGAATCGCGCCATTTTTTAATGAAAAAACATAAAAGCTTTTATTGATATCTGGAGCGAAAACGGCAATTTTACGTTTTTTTGCTTCTAGTAGATATTCTTTAATTTTTGTTGGATTATTCATAGCCGAATTTAATAAGGCGGCAAAAAAGGCATGAGGGTAATGCGCTTTTAAATACGCAAGCTGATAGGCAATAAAAGCATAGCCTACTGCGTGTGAACGGTTGAACCCATAGTTTGCAAAACGTTCAATATATTGATAGACGGTTGCCGCTGTTTCTTCACTGTAGCCTTTCGCCAAAGCACCTTCAATAAAATGTCCTCGTTCTCTGTCAATTACTGATTTTTCTTTTTTACTCATGGCTCTTCTTAAAATATCTGCTTGCCCAAGAGTAAACCCCCCCATTTTCGAAGCGACTTGCATCACTTGTTCTTGATAGACCATCACGCCGTACGTGACTCCTAAAATATCCTTTAAACTATCATCTGGATAAGCAATCGCCACTTTGCCTTTTTTACGGTCAATAAACAGGTCGATTTGTTCCATAGGACCTGGACGGTATAAAGCATTTACGGCGGCAATGTCTTCAAGGGAAGTTGGGCCTAATTTTCGAAGGACATTTTTAATACCTGTCGATTCAAATTGAAATACCCCTGATGTATCTGCTTTTCTAAAAATGGTTAAAGTCTCTTCGTCATTCATCGGAATTTGATGCAGATCGATTACGACACCTTGTTCTTGTTTGATTAATTGAATCGCGTTATCAAGGATTTGAAGGTTTCGTAAACCAAGAAAATCCATTTTTAATAAGCCGATTTCTTCGACATTTCCCATCGCATACTGAGTTAAATGAATTTCTCCACTTCCTAATTGTAAAGGAATCAGTGAAACGAGAGGCTGATCACTAATGACCACACCCGCAGCATGAGTTGAAACGTGGCGCGGCAAGCCTTCTATTCTTTTTGCTGTATCAAAAAGCAATTTGTTTTTGTCATTTTCTGCAACCAGTTGTTGGAGTGCTTTTGATTGTTTGTAAGCTGATTCTAACGTAATTCCTAAAACTTTTGGGATTGCTTTTGACCAAACATTGGCTTCGTTTTGGTTTAAACCAAAAACACGTGCCACATCGCGCAAGGCCATTTTAGCAGCTAAAGTTCCAAAGGTGGCAATTTGTGCGACATGATCCTGCCCGTATTTATTTTTAACATATTGAAGCATTTCTTCTCGACGGTTATCTGGGAAATCCAAATCAATATCAGGCATTGTATAACGTTCTTCATTCAAGAACCGCTCAAATAATAAATCAAATTCGATTGGATCGACGTCGGTGATTTCCAGCACATAAGAAACCAAGGAGCCCGCTGCTGAACCACGACCAGCACCTGTGATAATCTTCGACCGGTGGGCGTATGCCATTAAATCCCAAACAATCAGAAAGTAATCTTCAAATCCCATTTTATGGATGATGGTTAATTCATGCTCTAATTGTTTTTGATAACGTTCATCTGCTGCTGGAACGCGTTTTTTTAACCCTGCAAAACAACGTTCTCGTAAAAAGCCAGCCGTTTCTTGCCCCTCTTTTAGTGGGAATTTTGGTAATAAGTGTTGATGTAGTGGAATCTCGACTTGAATGGTATTGGCAATTTTTTCTGTTTCTTGCGCCGCTTCTGTCAACCCGGCTTCACTAAATTTCGCTTCGATGGTCTCAACTGTTGGCAAATAATAAGGGCCACTTGTTGAAGTGATGCTTAAATCTAATTTGATGCCTTCGTCAACTGCACGTAAAACTTTTGTGCTAAAATCATCATTTGGTGATAAATAACGCACATCGTGCATGGCAACCGTTTTGATTTGATGTTGATGTGCCAGTCCTTGCAGTTCCTCATTAATATCCCTTAACGTTTGATGCAGTTGAACGCCAAGATAAAATTGATCTTTAGCAAAAATAGTTAACCAGTTAGATACCATTTGCTGGGCATCTTCAAGGTGATGGTTTAAAAGAGCTTGTTCGATTTCACCTGTTTCTCCTGGGGTGATTGCGATTAAGTCTTCTGAATAGTCTTTTAATAGTTGATACTCCACAACTTCATGACCTGCTAGGAGCATTTTTTTTGTTGATAAGGCCATTAGATTTTGATAGCCTTGGTAATTTTTTGCCAATAAAACTATTGGATAGGTTGTTTCTGGATGCGTTGCACCGGTTACTTCTAAAGTTAATCCAATGATCGGTTTTATTTCATGTTTTAAACAAGCTTTATAAAAATCAACAACGCCGTATAAGACATTATAATCGGTTAGGGCGATTGCTTGGTAGCCATTTTTTTTCGCACAAATAACAAGCTGTTCAATAGAAGTGGTACTTTTTAATAAACTGTATGCGCTAATTACTTGTAACTGTACAAAAGACATTTTTTTCACTCCTATTCGCTTTTCTCCTGTTTATTATACCCTGTAATAGGAAGGATTCGCAATCGAACATCTTCTTTTTTCCAACTTCGAGATAATTCTTTACAATTAGGGAGAATGTGATAAAATGAAGGCGAATGAAAAGAGGTGCAAAACTATGAAATATTTAACCACTTTTTTCTGGGCTTTCGCTGTTGGACAAGCTGTCAACTACATCGGTAGTGCGCTTGTAAATGGTACCTATGATTTCAAAACAGCTACAATCATCGGTTTGATTGCTGGACTGATTTGTCTTGGAATCGGTGCGGTTGTCAACGAATCTGCCCCTGCTAAAACTGAGAATTAACGAAAAAGACCTAGAGCAAATTCCTCTAGGTCTTTTTAATTTAACTATTTTCTGAAAATTCTTCATCACTTAACGCAATGTTTTCAAAAACCAAATGATTGTCTAACAAACTTACAATGACTTTGGTTTTTGGTAAAACGCGACCTGCGATGATTTCTTTTGCAAGCGGCGTCTCCACTTCTTTGGTTAAGAAACGTTTCAATGGTCTTGCGCCATAGATTGGGTCATAGGCATTTTCTGCTATCCATGTTTGAGCTTCTTCAGAAACTTCTAATAAAATTTCTTGATCCGCTAAACGTCGGCTTAATGTTTTCGTCATTTTAACGATGATGCCCTTCACGTTTTCTAGGCTAAGTGGCGTAAATAAGACGGTATCGTCAATTCGATTTAAAAATTCTGGTTTGAAGGAGCCTTTTAGTAAGGACATCACTTCATCTTCCACCGCTGGTTCAATGTGACCCTCTGCATCAGTTCCTTCTAATAATAGGTTAGAACCGATATTGCTTGTCATAATTAAAACAGTATTTTTAAAATCAACGACGCGTCCTTTTGAATCTGTTAAGCGACCATCGTCTAATACTTGTAATAAAATATTGAAAACATCGGGATGAGCTTTTTCAATTTCATCTAATAGTACGATAGTGTAAGGACTTCTGCGAACTGCTTCTGTTAATTGTCCGCCTTCTTCATATCCTACATAACCAGGAGGCGCACCAACTAAACGGGAAACGCTGTGTTTTTCCATATACTCACTCATATCAATTCGAACCATATGGTCTTCTGAATCAAACAAGTTTTCTGCCAAAGCTTTTGCTAATTCTGTTTTCCCAACACCTGTTGGCCCTAAAAATAGGAATGAACCTAACGGACGACTAGGGTCTTGTAAACCTGCACGGGCACGAATAACCGCGTCTGTTACGCTATCAACAGCTTCATTTTGACCAATCACGCGTTTATGCAAGGTTTCACCTAGTTGCAATAATTTTTCTCGTTCGCCTTCAACTAGTTTAGAAACTGGAATACCGGTCATTCTGCCGATTACTTCTGCAATTTCATTTTCAGTAACCGATTCTTGTACTAAACGGCTATTTTCTTGTTTGTAGCTGGCTCCTTCTTGTTCGATTTCAGCTAGCTCTTTTTCTAGAGCGGGAATTTGACCGTGTCTTAAGACTGCTGCGCGTTCCAAATCGTAGCTACTTTCTGCATCTTCAAGTTCGCGACGTGCTTGGTCTAGTTCGGCACGTTTATCACGTAATTTAGATACTTCTTCTTTTTCGGTTTCCCATTTCATTTTCAATTGGTTGGCTTGTTCTCTTAAATCTGCCAATTCTTCTTGTAACAAGTTTAAACGTTTCTTACTTGCGTCGTCATTTTCTTTTTTCAAAGCCGCTTCTTCAATTTCTAGTTGCATTAAACGTCTTGTCACTTGATCTAGTTCCGTTGGCATTGAATTCATTTCAACTCGAATTGTTGCGCAAGCCTCATCAACTAAATCAATCGCTTTATCTGGTAAATAACGATCTGTGATGTAACGAGTTGATAAAGTAGCGGCTGCAACTAAGGCGTTATCATGGATATTCACACTGTGATGGATTTCAAAGCGTTCTTTTAACCCACGTAAAATACTGATTGTATCTTCAACAGTTGGTTCATTTACTAAGACCTTTTGGAAACGACGTTCTAAGGCTTTGTCTTTTTCCATGTACTCACGGTACTCATCTAATGTTGTTGCGCCAATACAGTGCAACTCACCACGAGCCAGCATTGGTTTTAATAGGTTCCCAGCGTCCATACTGCCTTCTGTTTTTCCAGCACCTACGATTGTATGAATTTCATCAATAAAGAGAATAATACGACCGTCGCTTTTTTTCACTTCTTTTAAAACCGCTTTTAAACGCTCTTCAAATTCACCACGGAATTTAGCGCCTGCAATCAACGCCCCCATATCTAATGAGAAAATCGTTTTATCTTTTAAGTTTTCTGGTACGTCTTTTCGAACGATTCGTTGCGCTAAGCCTTCAACAATCGCGGTTTTACCAACCCCAGGTTCTCCAATTAAGACTGGGTTATTTTTTGTTTTACGAGATAGAATCCGAATCACGTCTCGAATTTCCTCGTCACGTCCAATAACAGGATCTTGTTTTCCTGATTTTACGGCTTGAACTAAGTCTGTTCCATATTTTTCTAGTGCTTGGTATTGTTCTTCTTGATTTTGAGATGTCACACGCTCTCCTCCTCTCATTTTTTCGATTTCTTCTTTTAAGGCTTTTTCAGTAATTCCTTGTTCTTTCAAATATTTTGTCAAAGAATAATTTTTTAATTTCATTAAACCAAGGACTACTGTTTCAGTAGATGTGTATTCATCTTTAAAGCTTTCTCTGATTTTATCTGCTTCAATTAGTAAATTGTATAAATTTTGGCTAAGACCTTGTCCATATTGAACATTTCCGCCTTCAATCGATGGGTAACGATCTAACTCTGCATCAACTTTTTGTTCAAATTGGTTCATATTTAAACCAAGATCTTGATACAATCCTCTTGCAAAATGATCAGGTGTTAAAAAGATTTTCCATAGATGAACAATGTCGATATCTTGATTGTGTCTTGTAATCGCAATTTCTCTAGCGTCTCCTAAAGCTTGTTGCATCGTTGATGTTAATTTTTCTAAATCCATATGTTTGTAACCTCCCTTAAATTTATCTTTGAGTCAATTATACACCTATTGGTCAAAAAAGGTCAATAAATAACCCTTGAAAAATCTAAAAATTTTTTACAAAAAAAACCTGATTTAAAAGGATCGTCTTCTCTTAAATCAAGTTTCTTATTTTTTTATATTTGCCTAAAATTACCGACTAGGTCTGTTGTTTGTTGCACATTTACAAAGGCCTTAGAATCTGCTTCTTGAACGAGTGCTTCCAAATAAAACAATTCATATTTTGAGACAACAGTAATGTACATTTTTACAGGTTCTTTTGTATATAAGCCATAACCATGATCAATAACTGTCACCCCGTGAATAAACTTCGAAGTCAGCGCCTCTTCTAATTCTTCTGATTTTTTCGTAATAATCGTCACGGTCATTTTTTGTTGTCGTGTATGGAAAAAATCAACCATATGTGCATTAACATAGATGGCAATAATACTATATAAGGCTAATTCCCAACCGTATAAAAAGCCTGCTACAATCAAAATCATCCCATTAACTAGAAAGCCTAATTGCCCGACTTTACGACCTGTTGCTAGCTGAATGACAACCGCTATAATATCAACGCCACCTGTTGAAAGTCCATAGCGCAAACAAATTCCAACACCCATTCCACACAATCCACCACCAAAAATTGCGGCGACTAATGGATTTGTGGTAATCGTCATAACCGGAACGATCTTCAAAAAGATGGAAGAGGCAATCACCGAAATCAAACTATAACAAGTAAAACTGCTGCCTAATTTTTTCCATGAAAGGAACACTAAGGGCAAATTTAATAAGAGGATTAATGTTGAAATAGATAAATTCAAGTGGATATAATCTGTTAAAATTTTTGATAATAATTGCGCTAAACCGGTGATTCCACTTGAATAGACTTTAGCGGGTACTAAGAAAAAATTAATTCCAATACTTGCTAGCATTCCATATAAAATAGCTGCTCCAATACGACGAATTGATGTTGCTTTAAAATCTGGTTTTTCAGTTGCTTCTTTTCCTTTTAACATACATGCGCTCCCATTTGATGGATTTCTACATTTCTTAATCTTGCGTTTATTATAACACTTTCCTTCTATATTAAAAGGAATTATCAGCGGTTTTAACAGCGTTCTTTAAAAATACTTATGAATCGATTACAAAAACATGATAATCCTTTTATTTTCCTTGAACTGCAACAAAAAAAGCATGGAAATGACTCCCATGCTAAAAGATTTATTCGACGTCTCCAGTATTGATAACCGGTTGCGTTCCTTTATCCGTAATAATAGACACTAATAAATTGTTAACTAATTGTAGGCGACGTTCATCCGTTAATTTTAAGACAGACTGCTCTTCTAATTGGGCAATAGCTAGTTGTGTCATGCCTACCGCTCCCTCAACAATAATTTGACGGGCACTTAAAATGGCCTTTGCCTGTTGACGTTGCAGCATGGCACTAGCAATCTCAGTTGAGTACGCTAAATGTGTTAAACGTGCTTCAATAATTTCAACACCCGCCACTTCTAATCGATTTTGCAATTCTTGGGCTAGTTCTTCCGATACTTCAGAAGCATTTCCTCGCAATGTAATGTCTTGATCGGTAAATGAATCATAAGGATATTTTGTTGCTACGTGACGGATCGCCGTTTCACTTTGGATTTCAATAAAATTTTCATAGAAATCAACATCAAAAGAAGCTTTGGCAGTGTCTACTACTTTAAAAACGACCACTGCTGCTATTTCAATGGGATTTCCATCCACATCATTCACCTTAAGCTTGGCGCTATTGAAATTACGAACACGTAACGAAATCATTGCTTTTTGAGTTAAAGGAACTGTGATAAATAAGCCATTTGCTCGAATGGTTCCTAGGTATTTTCCAAAAAAGGTAATGACTTTGGCTTGATTGGGTGCTACGATCGTTAGCGATGTGAAAAATAAATACGCAATAATTAAAAAGAAAGCTCCTGCGACAATTAAGCCGATATTTTCATTGACAACTCCATTAAATCCTAAAAATGCTCCAAACAAACCTAGTAAAATAAGTAAAACAATTCCTAAGTAACCGTTTAAATAAAATGTTTTCTTTTCTTGCATTTCTTTTCCCCCTTATGAATGTACTTTTACATTCATATTATAACATAATCACCATTTTTTTATGAGTGTTTATCAACTCTTTAAATAATCTCATTTTAACAAAAGATGGAAAATAAATAGAATTTTTACAAATCATCATTATTATTAAATTTAATTCTTTATCATATGTTATACTGAGATTAAAATACAAACTCAAAAGGAGTTATTAACATGGCTACCTATGATGAAATTACTAATCGACTAGCACAAGACGAAGTTGTAAAAGAATTTTTTAAAGACACTTCCTATTCACATAAAGAAGTATATGATTTATTATTTCATATCACAGCTTCCGTCAAGCACGCACAACGAGTGCCTAAAAAATTTTATACGAAATCATCCTTGCCAACAACGTATGTTTCACTTGATATTGAAACAACTGGTTTTACTAAAAGTGATGAAATCATTCAAATAAGTGCATGCAAATTCGACAAGGGAAAAGAAATTGATTTTTTTGATACATTTATCAAACCAAAAAACGCTCAACTTTCTACACAAATAATTTATCTTACAGGTATCACTGAAGAAAATCTATCTCATGCACCTGATATTGAGGAAATATCAGGCAGCTTAATTTCGTTTATTGATAACCTACCTATCATCGGTCACAATATTGCAAGCTTTGATTTACCATTTCTTTCTCGTTCAGGCATTGAGTTAAAAAATAATTTTGGAGTAGATACATTAACCTTTTCAAAAAATTTAAATCTAGGGATTGAAAACTACAAATTAGAAACATTAAAAAAAGGTTTCAATATCTCATCAATTAGCCACAACGCACTGGAAGATGCTCGAGCTACAGCGATTATATTCGAAAAATTAAAAAAAGGTGAACTACCTACTAGTGGAATTTCAGAAGAATATGAACGAACCGAGCTTCTAGCTAAAAAGCAATTTTCCTTCACTGGAAATTTCAAACAATTATCTAGAGACGAGCTAAAAGCGTCAATTAAAGTAAATGGTGGTAAATTTGTTAAAAAAGTTAGTACACGAACCGACTTTTTGATTGTCGGTGTACAAGTTGCTAAAAATCTAAAAGATGGCATTCATAGTTCCGCTGAATTAGATGCAATGGAACTTCAGAAACAAGGATATGACATCTCGATGATTACCGAGGAAGAATACATTTCAATGATTCACTCCAAAAAAAAACGAATAGGAGTATCCGAATGATTCAAAAAATAAGGACATCTAATAATGGTATTTGGTTAATTGAACATTTAGCTACCAAAGATGACACGCTTATTGGAAACGCTGTTGTCCTCTCAAAAAAAGTAGTTGTTTCAGAACTTGGTTCAAAAATGTATGATCATTATTACTTTAGCCAAAATATTAAGCTGATTTATTTAAATAAGATTGTTGCGTATCTAGCTCCTACAAAAAAAGAACTTGAGTTTTTTGAGTTATTGAGAACAGAAAGGGAACTTCCTTTTACTAAAAAATTAGCTCATCAATTTCATATTACTGAGTATGTAATCGATAGTTTATAGCTCATCAGTCCATTAAATCCATACTTGAGTAAAAATCTACTGATTGAAATACGAAATTAATTACTCTTGATAATAGGATAGTCACTCTATTTTCTGTTTCTTGTTGTCTTATAGACATCTCCAATTTTTGATTCATCTCAATTGAGCTACCCTCTTACGAGGACAAATTAGTTTCATCTACTATTATGTCTATAAAAAATCTCCTTTCAATATATTGAAAGGAGATTTTCATCATTTAACTAAAATTTATCGCACAATAGTGTTAAAGTGAACAACAATTAGTCTATACTACAAAAGCTCTTTACTCGTATTGGTTCACTTATTTTTTGATGCGGCAAATCCCCAGTACATATCTCTGTACATCCCTTCCTTGTATTCCATAAATGGAACTCTTCCATGACCAGTTGAAATGTATTTTGGTTTTAAAACATCTAAAATTTTAGCACTATCTATCGCTTCATCCATATTAAGTGTATAGCGTTGTGCAGGTGGCAATAAGATATCTTCAGAATTAGAAATCATATCTCCTGCTAGTAGAACGTTCTCTTTCTCATGATAAAAAACAGTATTTCCTACACTGTGACCCGGAACAAAATAGGCTTTTAAACCAGCTCTTTTTAACATTTCTTCATCTAAAGGTTCATAGAGATCAGCCATCCCTTCTTCTTTTGAAGTATAAGGGGAATGCCCTTCTTTAAGAGCTTCAATCTCTCTGGAATCAATGTACGCAGGAATGTCCCACGCTTTTTTATATACCTTCACTCCTAATACATGGTCTAAGTGGCCATGAGTTGCGAAAACCGCTGTAGGAGTCCCTAAACTTTCTGTGTAGCCTACAATAGATTCCGCTAAGTTATCGAATCCTGTGTCGATAATAAATACCTCTTTTTTTTCATTTACAACTGCCCAAAAATTAATGGGTACGACTGTTCCTGGAACGTCCATATTTACGTCACCTTCTGGATTTGAAAACACATAAACTGATTCTGAAATTTGAATAACATCTGTAAATTTTCCTGCCATTTTGAATCACTCCTTTTCTTTTTTTATATTACCAACTTAGAGTAACTATCAGTCAACTAATAGTTTTCTTTTTTTAATCTCTTTAATAAAATTAATTACTCAGCAATAATCTCGATTTTGTATCCGTCTGGATCTGTAACAAAATAGTAATCGGATGCACCACCGAAATTTTTAATTTCAGTTAATTTAATTCCTAGAGATTGATGTTTTTTATATAAATCTTGAATTTTTTTCACTTTCATGCCTATATGACCATATCCATTACCTAACTCATATTCTTGGTAGTCATGGTTATACGTTAACTCAAGTGTAACCTCACTATTTGGGAAACTTAAAAAAACTAACGTAAATCCGTACTCTGGGAAATCTTGAATTTTTTCTTCTGTACAATCAAAAGCTTGTTTATAAAAAACAATCGATTCTTCTAAATTTTTTACACGAATACAAATATGATCTAATTTCATCCTAAATTCTCTTTTCTATTCTAATTAGATGGTACTTTGTTAATTTTTATTTTTAAAAGCAAGTAAGATCGTTCTCTCATATCAAAGCCACCGTTAAAGCCTGGTTGTCGGTGAACTTGATTTGCTGTTACATAAAGATACCCGTCCATACCAATTGACATAGAGTCTGGCCACATTACTAAATCATTTTGAACAACTGTTTCCATTACTCCATTGCGATCAATCGCTACTATGGAATTATTTTCATAGTCACCCGCATATAACGTCCCATCGCTGGCCATAATAAGACCATCGGAAGAACCTTTTTCAACTACTGTTTTCACCTTGCTTTCCAACTGTTCGTCTGTAAAATCTAAAAATAATAAATCAGTTTCAATAGAATACAAATATCTTCCTACCAATGAACAGAAATAAAGTGTTTTTTTATCTGGTGATAATTCAATCCCATCTACCGCTACGTGAAATTTAGAAATAGTTCCATCTTCATCCTTATTTTGCAACGGAATGCCTTCTACTTTAGGAATAATGGTTTCATCAACAGCTGTGGAACGAACACCATCCAAAACTCTTCTGGATTCGCCACTTTCTAAATCTAAAATAATGATCGCTCCTGGACCAGTTACAGATGAATCTGTTATATACGCAGTACCTGTGTTTCCTCGTTCCCAATCAAAGCGCATATCGTTTAAATAGGTAGTATCCAATAAAACATCCTTTGGAAATGTATAACTAGTAAGAATTTTATTTGTTTTTAAATCAATGGACACTAATTTAGCTGCTTCTCTATTTGGTGCATCAAAAAATGGAGCTCCTGTATCTAATACCCATAGACGATCAAGATAATCCGCAAAGAGTGCTTGAACACTTAAAAAAGTTTCTTTTGGTTGGCTAGAATTGTAGGTATTCATTTGTTCATTAGGATAAGGTTCTTCCATGTTGTTATCTTTTAATTCAACAACAGATGCCACCACATCGTCGCCCCATTTAGGAAAATTAATGAAAATGCGTCCACTATTTGATACCGCTACTCCCGTTGGCATAGCGTTACTAAACGTAGCTGCGATTTCTAATTCCCCAGTATCTCTTCTTTTTGGAAAATTCATAGTACCCCTCCTTCATATAAGGTTAAATATTCATAATTAAGCAAATGGTCATGCATAAAAAATTTCGTGAATTTTTATATTCTTTTACAGTGCATGTTTTGAAGAACGCATCAGAACTTCACTAATTGAAACAGTATCTGGTGTTGATAAAATGTAAGCTACTGCTTCTGCTACATCTACAGCAGTTAACGATTTTGTTCGATCTTGAACTTCACCAGCAATCCATGCTTCAATATCCGTATTTCCAACACTATTAATTAATTCAGTTTCTACAATCCCTGGTGAAACAATAGATGAACGAATATTGTCTTCTAAATGTTCTTGACGTACACCTTCCATAATTGCTCTTACTGCATATTTTGTTCCACAATATACCGCTGAGTTGGGATAAACTAGATGACCTGCTACAGAGTCCATTGCAATCATATGTCCAAATTTTTGTTTCACCATTACAGGTAAACATGCTGCTAACCCATTAACAACTCCCATAATATTAACACTTACTGCTGATTCCCATTTCGCCACTTCTTGTTCATTTGAATCCGCTAAGGGTCCCATTGGCATCACACCTGCATTGTGGAACATCGCATCAATTTTACCAAATTTATCTAGCGTGTACTGAACTAATTCTTTCATATCTGATAAGCTTGTAACGTCTCCAACTTTATATTCCACGCCATATTCAGCTAATTCTAACTTCAATGCTTCTAATCGCTTTCCTCTTCGTGCAGACATTACAATTTTTGCGCCTGATTGTGCTAACTTCCTTACAGTCGCTTCCCCAATACCACTAGATGCACCTGTTATAATCACTACTTTATTTTGAATAGCTGTCAATTTTATCATTCCCTTCAATTTTCTTAATGTCAATTTATCACTTGATAGTTACTATCAGTCAACTGTTATCTTTTTTTATTTAACCTTCAAATAATAGTTCTTTATTTTTCCTGTTTAGAAACATTTCCCAATATAGCGGAGCAATTTTAGCTGGGTCCGACTGAGTATTTCGTTTGATGGTTGCAGAAACCGTAATTGTCCCAACAAACACTCCAACCGATTGTAATTGATCGTGCAATAAAAAAGTAATCAATCTTAAAACTGATTTATCGATTGATAATGTCGCTTTATGATAATCTGGATTAATCCCTAATCCTCCCCCTGTTGTAATAATTGCTCCAGAATTTTTCTTCAAATGAGGCACTAACGGATTAATAAAATTTTGGACACTTGTTGCATTTGTTTCAAGTGAGCTTAATAGTTCTTCGGAGGACAGTTCAACAATATCATCTGGTTGTCTAACACTAACATTAAATACGACGAGTTCTATATCATGTAATACAATTATTTCTGCTAAGCATTGATTAACAGCCTGTTTATTTTTGATATCAGAAACCCAATAAGCATTATGAATATTTTCTTTCGCAAGGCTATCTTTAAATTTCTGAAGTTTTTCAACATTTCTAGATAGTGTTAAAATTTTAAAACCTTTATTACCAAATACTTTAGCTATTTCCATTCCTAATCCATCAATGCTACCTGGTCCAATAATTAAAACACTTTTTATCATATAAACCCCTCCTAAGATATTCAGAAAATCAATAGATTAAGTCAACTAGTTATTTTAAATTGATTACTTTATTCTCTAAATTTTTAGATAGCTTTTCCTCAAAAGGATTAAAAATCCTATCTGTTTTATTATTCATTCGGTTCTCATAACTTACTATTTTATAATCGACCATATCCAACATTTCTTGAGTTTCAACCAATTGCATCTTGACCACGCATCTTTGTTTTTTTAATAATGTTAGTCTGTCAGGAATCGTTTGATCGCCTTCCACACACAGTTCAATATAATTTCTTATCTTTGAAATCGAAAGACCCGTGTCTCTCAAGCACTGCACGACATATACCCACTCTAAATCGTTTTCTGTAAAAATACGGATGTTTCGATCGTTTCTTTTTACAAATGGAAATAGCCCTTTCTTGTCATAAAAACGCAATGTATAGGGTGAAATATTCATAATTTCAGAAACATCCTTAATTGTTAACATCTTTTTATCTCCTTCTATTTTTTATCTTAACTATTTAATAAATTAATTGATTTTTTTTACTGATTCGGTTTTAAGCTCTATTTTTCCGATACTATCTACAAAACATTGAATACTAAATATTCCTTTGTTTAATTTTATATTTTTTAATTTTGTGCCACGTTTTAACTTAGATTTTGTCCCTTTTACTTTTAAATCCTTGGTCACCACCACATTATCGCCAGCAAAAAGTTTGTTTCCCATCGAATCATAAATAATTAACTCACCTTTTTCCATAGTTCGTCCTCTCACCTCTTTTTATCATGACTCTTTTCAAGAACTCAAATGATAGAACCAGTCTAAACAGATCCTTTTTGCTTTTTTTTAAAGATAGAAATCAAATAGACATTTCCTAATGTCATCAGAATGCATAATCCGAATCCAAAGCTGTAATGGGTTGAATCTGTTAGTAGTTTACTCATTAGTGCAGGTCCAAATGCCATTCCGACAAAGTTTAAAACATTGTATAATCCTAATCCTGTTCCTATGTCATTTTTATCTAATGTAGTCGGAACAAGCATATTTAGTACAATTTGAATTGGAGAATAGCCTATTGCAATAAAGATAAATGAAAAACAGATTGCCATAAAACTCACATTCCATAACAGTAACAGCCCTGAGAACCCCACTAATAAACTTGCTACAGCTAGATAAAAAATGAGTGTCGAATTCTCTTTAGTTAGTTTCTTTCTTGTAACAATACTAGAAAGTACGCTAAAAATGCATGCTAAGAAGAAAATACACCCCACTATATTTGGACCTAATTGATAGTAATCAGCAAATAATAGTGGCAAGATAAATAAAGTTGCTAAATGACAAGCATTAATCACAAACCCAATGCAAATTAAAGAGACAAATGAATTGTTTTTTAAAAGTTTAACTTTTATAAAGGGGTGCGTTCTTTTTCTTTCCCATGATAACAAAATAGAATAAGTTAACACTGCTAAAACTAGTAATGGACTAGAGACGTTCACACCAAGAAGAAATAAGATGATGACTAAAAATATTAAAAATCCTCCCAAATAATCAATCGGTTCTTTAACTGCCCTTTCTTTCTCATTAGGAAATAATTTCAATAAAAAAATAATTAAACCCATGCTTCCTAACATAAAAACAAATAAATAGCGCCATCCAAGATACGTTGTAATAATCCCTCCTAATAACGGGCCTATACCCAAAGCTAGTGCAATCGCAATACTGATAAAAGCTAATGCATTCCCTTGCATTTTCGTAGGAATGTATTGATTAATTGCTACCATTGCTAATGTGACAAAAGAAGCTCCTCCACTTGCTTGAATTACACGTCCTACAAGAATAATAGCGTACGATTTATACCCTATAAACCCAATAATTGAACCTATACTAAATAAGAGTACTCCATAAATTAATAATTTTCTTACCGAGTAACTTTCCGATAATTTCCCATACGTTACCGCTCCTACGGCAATAATTGAGGTATACCCTACTGATATCCAACTAGCCATAGCAGGGGAAATGGATAAATCGGTAGAAATGGACGGCATCGCTACATTGAAAATAACAGAGTTCATAGCCGCCAATAGTGTTAATGTGCAGAGCACCCCTATCATTTGAATTTCACTTTTCTTAAATTTCATAAAATCCTCCTTTTGGTAAACGAAAAGATAACTAATTTAATACATTTCTATCCTAATCTATTAGAGTTACTATCAGTCAAATATAAATATAAAAAAACAAAAATCTAGTTTAGATTTTTGTTTTTATCTACTATTTATTTGAATGAAATTAACAAAAAACGAAAGCATACAGCAAGTTTCGTTGATAATTAAATAGACACTAATTTTAATTTTTTATTTAGTTCCATGAAAAAGAACCACATAAAAAAACAAACTCCATTATTTATATGATGCTGAATCATTAAAAAAACCTTAAATTAATATTTATTATATTGATTAGTTTTTTATTATATGTAAAAATTGTTCAAAAGGAGGAGATTTTTTTATGAAATTATTTGTTATGTTCGGAACCATCTTTTTAATTAGTCTATTCGCTATTTCAGGTTGTAATAGAAACCAGCCAGAAGAAAAGAACAACGGTCTAGTTTTTAAAACTAAATTAAGAGATCATCCTCAAAAGTTCAAAGATACGGATACTTATATTTTAGATTTTGATACGATTGATATTGTCCACGACAAAGACGATATTTTAAAAAAAAGTTTTAATAACGGCGGGACTTTAAACTTATCAGCGCACCAGTTACCAGCAGATGCATCCATAAAAAAAGGAACAAAAATAGTTGTTCATTTGAAGAAAAATTTTGCAACCACAAGGTCTATTCCACCTCAAGTTCTAGAAGACGGTGTCATAAAAGTAGAATTTAATTTGTAAAAAAACGCTTTGCTTAATAAGCATGATGTGACCTCTAAAAGTTAGATTTTTTGTCTAACTTTTTGGGGTCAATTCATTTTTTATCAGATTTTTTCCTATTGAAAATATCCGTTTTTCGAAACTTAATATCCGCAAAAAAATTCAGAATACTTTTCTTTTTATGTTTTTAAGGATTAACAGAAAAATAATTGTCAATACACGTTTTGATTTTTTCAAAATCCTTTTCCATAAATAAGATTGCTGGTACTTCGATTATTGGAAGATTATTTTCATTATCAAAAGGCGTAAAGGGTTTAGGAACGATCAAATAATCAACGGAGTCTTTATCCCTAATATAGTTAATTGAAACGTCGTAATCCTTAGAAAAATACTCTTTTAAATCATCGTGATTCTTGATAAGTGGTAGAGAAAATATTGAACCATAATTTATTCCAGTGCTGACTGTTAATACAAAGCCGATTTTCTTCATGATGAACCTCCTTTTACATTAATACTAATCTACACGACTCTCTTTTGTAAAGCGGTTTCAAAAAAATATTAGAAATACTAACGAATCTTACTAATAAGAGAAAAACATAAGCTTTAAGTTCATCAAATATAAAAATTTAGCTAATATGCTTCCTCTCTATTGTACCAATCGAACTTATCTAAGCTCTTTAGTTTAGGGAAAATATTAAGTTTTTGGCATTCAGCTACAAATTCTTTTTCTGTTTCAAAAGAAACTACTTGTTGATTTGTCTTTTTCACGATATAGTACCGATATTTTTTATTAAAAAAACTGTAAAAATTATCAGAAACTGACCTAATTATTATATAAGTTTTATCTGAATTCACCTGATTGACATGTTCAACAATATTAGGAATAGAGCTTGCTGTGCCGCTCTTGTAATACAAGCTTGAAGTTATTGCACTCGTCGTATTTATCGTGTACTCCTCATCCATTCTGATAAAATTTCCAGTTGCTGACGTTCCATGCTCACGGAAACGATCTGGTGGATCAAAAAATAATGGAGAATGTAAAATAGTGTAGATTGTTACTATTACTAGCGTTGTTAATAGACTGGTTAGACTAATTAATTTTTTATATTTTTCAATACCATGTCCTCCAAACCATTTGCTTGCTTAACCAATTTTATTTTTCAAAAAACTCTTTCACTAACAACTAAATGTTAGTGAAAGAGTTTTTTGACACTATGAAAGGATTAATCTTCAATTAAATTATCGAATCCCCAAAGCAATCCGTGCATAACGGCTCATTCTATCCGTTGTCCACGCAGGATACCAAACCAACTGCACTTCTGATTTGGTTACTTCTGGTACGTCTTTTAAGGCTGTCATAATTTGATCAGTGATAACGTCTGCTAATGGGCATCCCATTGTCGTTAACGTCATTTTTACAATACAGTGACCGTTATTTTCTAATTCTACTTCATAAACCAAGCCTAGGTTCACGATATCAATCCCTAGCTCTGGATCGATTACTTGTTCTAATGCTTGAATAATTCGTTCTTTGATTCCATCTATTTCTTCTTGCGACCAATTTTTATTTTCATCTGTCATAAACGTCACCTCCACGTAAGTTCCACACTATCATACCGTGTTTTAGAAAAAAAGTAAATCTCTCAATAAGATAATTCTTAAAGGTGTTTCGCAAAGAATGTCGCCATTTCAACTGAGCTTTCATACGGTACTTTATGGCCTGCACCTTTTGTGGAGGTAAAGCTAACATGTTTTGCTGCTTCAGGCTGCTCATTGATCACTCTTTCGTAAAAATCAAGGGTTGGTTGGTATGGAACGGTATTGTCTGCTGTTCCATGCCAAAAATGCAAGTATCGACCGGCTATTTTTTCTGGCTGTAAGCTTAAATCAATCGGCTTTAATTGCTCTAATTCTGCTTGATAGTTCGCTTCATCAATATTTAACCCCTCGGCCCATGAAGAGTTTAATAACCATCTTGAAAATAAAACGGGTGCCGGACTGCCCATCAAACAAACGGCTGTTTTGATGGAAGGATAGTGTGTGAGTAAGGCACAGGTTGTAATGCCTCCCATTGATAAACCCGTTACACCTATTCGATTAGGGTCTGTTAAACCTTTTGAAATATAATAATCAGTTAACGTTGTAAATTCTTCGATACTATGTGCCACAACGTGCCAAAATTCCATATACGCTTCCTCATTCAAGGTGCCTTCTTTTCGTTCACCATGTAAATACGCTTCTGGTAATACCGCGCGAAATCCCTGTTTTGCCAGTTCATACCCATTTACCATCGCACTTTCCTTACAGCTTCCCCAACCATGATAAAACAAGACAGTTGGGAGCTTTTGGTGGTCGATATCAGATTCAACCATTTCTAACAAAGGAATTTCTGCTACAACGACATGTTTTACTACAATCATTTTCTTTTCCTCTTTTCTTTTATGAAAGTACGTCACAAATGTTTTCATTTTATGGTACACTATTAGTAGTTCTCTTAGTTGATTTTAACATAAGAGTACTCTTTTTTGTGAAAATTAATCTTCTGGAGGTATGTATGGCTAAAAAATTAATTACCATCGATTTAGATGGCACGACACTAAACAACGAATCAAAAATTACCCCTAAAACAATCGAAGTCTTTAAAAAAGCTCAACATGCAGGACATATGATTTCAATTGTAACAGGTCGTCCGTACCGTATTAGTAAACAATATTACCAACAATTAGGCTTAGACACACCGATTGTCAATTTCAATGGTGCGCTTTGTCACATGCCACATGAATTAGAATGGTCTGCTCAATACCATAAAACGCTCCATCGTGATATCGCTTTAGACATGCTTTCGCTAAAAAAACATATGGAAATTGACATGATTGCAGCTGAAGTAAAAGACAGTGTTTATGCGGATCAATTTTATATGCCTAACAAAGATTTTTTCCCAGATGGAAAAAAAGGAACGAACCCATTAACTGCTAAAAATTTAAAAGACGATCCAACTTCTGTTTGTGTCTTTACTAAAAAAGAAAACCAAGCTTCCATCACTAATGAATTACTTACTCGCTATGGCGATTCGATTGAGATTCGAACTTGGGGCGGCGACACACCTTGTTTAGAAATTGTTTCTGCTGGTGTTCAAAAAGCCCTTGGTGTTGAATGTATTGCTGATGCATATGGCTTTAAACAGCAAGATATCATCGCTTTTGGAGATGAGGACAACGATTATGAAATGATTCAATATGCTGGACATGGCGTTGTCATGAAAAATGGAATTGACGCATTAAAATCGATTGCGAATGATATCACTCAAAAAACAAATAATGAAGATGGTCTTGCCTCTTATTTAGAAAATTACTTACACTTAGCTTAAATTTAGAAGTGTCACATAAAAAAGGTTCAAAGGAAAATTCCTTTGAACCTTTTTAATTTATAATTGCTCTTTTTGACGTTTTTGCTGATCTGTATCCCAAAATTCGCCAATCAATTTATTCGTTTGTAAAATATTAACAAAAGCACTTGTATCGGTTTCTTTAACTGCAATTTCTAAATCGTACAATTCATAACGCGTAATAACAATCATTAAAACGGCACTATCGTCTCCAGTATAGCCGCCTTTAGCTGGTATCACTGTAATGCCACGAATTAATTTATCATTAATGGCTTTGATCATTTCATCGCTATGTTTTGTGACAATCATGGCTGTTACTTTTTGATGACTCGTATGAATCGTATCGACAACTTTAGTCATCACATAGATGGATAATAACGTATATAATGCATATTCCCAGCCATAAACAAAACCGGCTGTTGATATAATAATCAAATTAATGCCAAACATTAAACTTCCAATCGAGCGTCCAGTTGTTTTAGACAATACCATTGAAATGATATCCATTCCGCCTGTTGAAAAGCCGTACTTCAACGCACAACCAATCCCCACGCCACTCATTACGCCACCTGCAACGGCATTCATAATAGGATCTGGAGTTAATTCAATAATAGGAAAAATCATTGAAAAAATCGACATTAACGCAACCGTCATAAAACTATACAGCGTAAAATCACGCCCAATTTTGTACCAACCAAGTAAAGCAATCGGTGCATTGAACAAGATAATTAAAAGCCCTGTACTGACATGTATCTGAGCAAAGTCAAAAAGAGACGAGGAAATCAACTGTGAAACCCCGTTTAAACCAGCGCCATACACTCTTGCTGGAATCAAAAAATTATTTAACGCAATTGCATTTGTTAGTGCTGCAAAGAAAATAAAGAACATTTTTTTTGAAAACTCTGCCCACATATTGGGAACTTTTAATTTTGCCACTAAAGAAACCTCCAATCGATTTATCAGATTAAAATATAACAAGTTTTTCAACATAAAGAAAGAAAAATTTACTGAGTTTTTTCGTTTTCTTAGCTTCTTCACATTTTGACTGTAAAATGGTAGAATGTAAGCGTTCAATGAATTGTGAAATAAAGGAAGGAAGTGACTTTTTAGTGGCAAAAGAAGCTAGTTTTGATATTGTATCGGAAATCAACCAAGAAGAAGTAAAAAATGCAATTGCACTTGCAAAAAAAGAAATTACCAATCGCTTTGATTTTAAAGGGTCTATTAGCGAAATTAAGCTGGAAAAAAATCAATTAGTTCTGGTCTCTGAAGATGAGTATAAGATTGGTCAAGTTAAAGATATTTTAACGAGTAAATTAATTAAACGTGACGTCCCAACTAAAAATATTCATTATGGTGAAAGCGAAAAAGCCTTTGGCGGAAATGTTCGTCAACATGCTGATTTAATTAGTGGGATTGATAAAGAAAATGCAAAAAAAATCAATACCTTGATTAAACAATCTGGTATTAAAGTTAAAAGCAGCATTCAAGATGACCAAATTCGCGTCACAGGTAAAAGTCGTGACGATTTGCAACAAGTCATTTCATTACTTAGAGATGCTGATTTAAAAGTTGAGTTGCAATTTACGAACTTTCGTTAAGCAAAATAGCCCTTCAACCATTTGGTTGAGGGGCTATTTTTATGGAGTCGTTGTTGCCGTTACAGTGACTGTCTGACTGCCCTTCATAAGTTTTGAAATGGGGCATCTTTGATCGGCTAATTCAACTATTTTCTGTATTTCAGCTTGACTAAGTGAATCGATAAATACTTTTGCTGTTACATTAAAATGATAGCCAATCGTTTCAGGGATTAATCCAATCGTTACTTTGACTGAGCTTTTTTTGGATTGTTGTTGCTCTTTTAAAATTGTTTCAACCGTTGCATTCAAACAGGTGCTATAGGCCAATGCCAGCAATTCTTCTGGGTTCGTCCCAGGCTCTTTACTGACTGGACTAGACACGTTTACTTTAAATCCTTCACTGCCTTCAATGTACGCACTCCCAGCAACTCCTGTCTCGTTAATGGCTGTGGTTTGGTAAATACTTTTTTCGTTTTGAGTCATTGAAGCAACACTCCTAAACTAAACCAAATTTTAATTCTCGCATCAAATCACTTAATAATGAAGAGCCTACTAATAAAATTTCATAAAGTGGTAAAATCTCTTCTCCCGTTCGACCTTCAAATACTAAAGAAACTTCTCCTTCATTTGTTAATACTAGACGATAGTAAGCGGTTTTTTCTTGATTTAATTGATTGATTAGCGTCACTAGTTGAAGGCGGTTGTCTTCGCTAGAACACGCTATTAATTGATGGTATGTGATTGTAACATCCGTTTGACTTGTCGCTTCTTTGAAGACAACATCAAAAAGAATTTCTTTTTCAGAATTCACTTGAAAACTGCCACTGTAAGAAGTTTCATTGCTACTTGTTGTTGCTTTAACTAATGGAATTTGTTTTGCTCTAAGTAATTCTTCAAATGCTTGGATGGCAGTCATTGGTAAACTCCTTTTTATCGTCAATTATTTAAGAAAAAAAGGAACATTTGTTAAAAAAACGAAATGTTCACTCTCTATTTTTAACCTTTAAGTGTTTCTTCTTTTAAAAGTTGTACATGCTCTAATTCAGTAAACCATTTTTTAATCGTTTCAATCTTGTTTATTTTTTCTTTGTCTCGTCCTTCAACGAAACTGATCGCAACAATGGTTTCATACTCTTTATGTTCAGGGTATTGCCATTCTTCGCCGTATAAATTCTGTTTAATCAACATTTGGTCAGCGTACTTTCCTGAATAATTAATACAGCTTCCTAATAGGTGATCGCCATGCTTATTGAACTCTAATTTAAAGCGTTCTTCTAAGTCATTTTCTACCACTGAAACACATTTTGAACTGCCGTATTCCAAAAAATAATAATTTCTCATTTTTACTAGACCCCTTCATTCATAAAAAGCTGTTCTTTCATAAAGAATTTAAAACTATTATAGCACCGACTTTGGATAAAAACTAGGGTTCTGTTTATTTCTTTGAATTTTAGCTTGAATTTTTACCTAACACTAAAAAAAGACTCGTTTATTGCCTATTTCTATCCATTATTTTTGGTCTGAATCCCCCAAAAAAAAGTCAACTTTTTAAAAACAATTGTTTTCAAAAACTCTTGACAATATATAACTTTAGGTATATATTAATCACAAATAATTCACTTAGGTGGAAAAAAGGGAGAGTTTTAAATGACAAAATTTAAATTATTAACCGTTGGATTAAGTTTATTTTCTGCACTCGTATTTGCCCACACTTCTATTGCTCAAGAAACACCCGTTGAAGCAAACCAATTGCGCCCTACCCCTCGAATTTCAACAGACGTCAAACTTATTACTCTTGAAAATGGAGAGTCCTATAACTTGAAAAAAACCTTATTTAAAGATAAGAATCACTCTACTCTTTTAGCTTTTCAAGTAAAAACTCAAGAAGATACTACTGAGGCAGTTGTCAAGACAATAAGATATGAAGATGGACAAGATTTTATCCCTCCATATGTAGGGACTGTAGGCTATGTTTCCTCACAATTTTTAAAAAATTTAGACAGTAAGCACCGTCTTGGATTTAACAAAATTAATCTTTGCCTCACCAATATGTCTGGTGGAACCGTAACTTACCGAGTAGCTTATAATTCAAAAGTAGTAGAAAATTCTTCTATAACAGGTAATACGAATGATGACTATTTAGATATTATGACTTGGAATCCTTATTTTAACTTCGAATGATACAAAGAACTTGTAAAACCTCCATCATGATGGAGGTTTTCTTTTTTCTTCAAAGTAAGTGATAGGTTAACGCTTTTTTAATAAAAATAGTCAACTCTTGGACGGGAAGTTCTTTTTCTGGGTCAAGAAGAATTGCTCGATTTTTAGAAAAGGAAAATTGATTGCTAAACAGGGGTTTAAACTCTTCAATTAAAGTTGTTTGGCAATGAACAAAAAGAGCGATTTGATTTTCACCAAAACGATCTAGTCGAATTGGTGTACCTGATTTTGTTTGATTCGTGGCATAACTCACTTGATTCCACTTTAAACTTTCTTCAATTTCGCCTACTTCTGCCAATTGATTGGCTGTATCAAAAATAAGCTGTCTAACTTCTAATAACGAATTGCGATAGTTTTCTGGATACTGTTTAAAAACCGTAGCAACTGCTTCATTTTTAATCGGTGTCATTTTTATTTCTTCCTTTCTTTATTGAATGACTCTCTTTCTATCATTAGTATCGCTTTTAAACAGTGACAACAGTTAGTCATTATTTGGAGTACGTTTTTTGTAACCGGTAAATAGCTTCTTGATGTTGTTTTTTTAAAGAGAGTGGTGTAATCACTTGTGCTTCATTTCCAAACATAAGTAAAAAGGGAATCAAGTAATCTTGATGCTTTGAAAAAAAAGTTACCTCAATGCGATCTTCGACCATTTGAATTTCATTTTCGGTGTAGTAATCATAAAGTTTGCCTAAATCATTCTTTTTAAAGGATAATTTTATCCATTCACCTGTCACTTCTTCTTTTTTTGTTGGGATCCTTTGTAACTCAAAAGTTTGTTCTAAAGTGGACAGCTTTCGTATTCTTGTCACTTTAAAATGTCTAAAGGCGCTTCTTTTTTCACAATAAGCATGGATATACCAACTTCCATTTAACAGCATCAATTCATATGGATGAATGATTCGTCTCGTTCGCTCTCCTTGGTTGCTAACGTATTCAATAGTCATTTTGACGTGTTGCTGTAAGGCATTGCTTAAGTGTGTATTTTTATGTTTTGTCTCTTTTTCAATTTCAATACGATGAAGGGTTGGAGAAATAAATGAAATAAGAGGGCTTGTTGCTGTTTTTGATTGATTTAATTGCATTAAATAAATTTTTTCTTTAATGGTATTTTGGTAGTCTGTTGGTTCAATAAAATGTTCTTTCATTTGCAACGCACTTAAAATATCTTGTTTTTCAGCATCGGTGTAGGTGTATGTACGAAGTTTAAATGAATTTAATAACGAATAGCCGCCCTTTCTTCCAGTAAATGAAACAATCGGAAAGCCTGCCCTTTCAATCGTTTCTATGTCTCTAAAAATGGTGCGTTTGGTTACGTTAAAGCGCGTAGCCAATTGTGTAGCTGGTATGACTTCATTTTCTAACAGCAATACAATGATTGAGAGAATGCGTTCAATTTTTTTCATATTCTGCTCCTTTCGTTTCTTCCTATTTATCGTAGCATCCTAATCACTATTCAGCAACTTTTTGGACAACAAAAAAACCCTTGAATACTCAAGGGTCTCAACACTCATCTTAACGACGAGCTTCTTTGATACGAGCTGCTTTACCATGTAATGCACGTAAGTAGTACAATTTAGCACGACGTACTTTACCATGACGAATAACTTCGATTTGTGCAACACGTGGAGTGTGAACTGGGAATGTACGCTCAACACCAACACCGCCAGAAATTTTACGAACGGTATAAGTTTCGCTGATTCCAGCACCACGACGTTTAATTACTACGCCTTCGAATAATTGGATACGTTCTCTAGTACCCTCAACTACTCGTGCGTGTACACGAACTGTATCTCCAGGACGGAACGTTGGGATATCAGAACGTAATTGTTCGTTTGTGATTGATTCCATTAATTGACTCATGTTTTTTTCTCCTTCCAACAACCATTCATAAGCCTCCAATTGGGCTTAGCGGAATACCGTTTATCGAGTAAAGTTTCTCTTTACTCACCTCAAATAGTTTATCATATCTCTACTTTGGTGTAAAGGGGTTTTCCTTGATAATTTTATTTTTGACTTTATTCAATAACCAACATGTCTTGGTCATCAAATTTCCAACTATCCGCGTAGGCAACTTCCCAATGATAGCCATCTAAGTCTTTAAAGTAACCGCTATAACCACCCCAGAATACTTTTTCAGGAGGCTTAACGATTTCCCCGCCTACTGCTTTGGCTTTTTGGATCAATTCATCTACGTCTGCTTCACTTTTTACATTGATTGCGAACGTAATCCCATTAAAGGAATTTTTTTCTTTAGTAGATGGCTCTGGAAGGTTCATATCTTTAGCTAATTCTGCAATTGGAAATAATTCTAATTTGGTTCCTTTGTTATTAAAAAACACAATTTGTGGATCTTCTGATTTTTCTGGCGTTTGAAACCCCAACTCTTTGTAAAAATGCAATGCCGCTTTTAAATCAGCAACTCCTAGACAAATTAAATTGATTCGATTCATAATGATTCTCCTTTTTTATAGTAGTTTTAAAAAATGATTTTCCCAAATTGCTTCGTGATGAGCGATGATGGCTGGCGCCATTCATAATGGACTGTCCACTGTCGTATACAAGCCGCTTTTCATCCAACAGTGATAGCCTAAACAATGAGCAAGTTGTCTAATTGATAGCGTTTTTTTGTTAGAGAATGCAAGCCTTTTTGTAAATCAATCATCACTAAACTATCTGCCCTATCGAACACTCCCTTTACAGTTTGATGGATGTATTCGTTTATACCTCTTCACACGAACCGTTTTTCTATTCTTTTAAGTACTTATCAGAATAAAGATGCATCAATTTAAACAACTCTGCCAAATCAAGTGGCTGGTTAGGTTCATCCGACCAGATACCTTGCATATTCCCGATAGTAGCAAGTGGACCTTTGGCTCCTTTAACCATTGAAGCTTCTAAATGCGTGATGCCTTCTATTGCTTGGTTAAAGTTGTAATACCCATCTGCTATTGTCTTTCTCCCAATCACCCAATACCATTCGTCATTTGTATTTAAAATTGGATGCCCTTTTTCCACTAGATATTCAGGCGTAGCCACGTCGTAATTTTCCCAACCAGATGTCCAGTAAGCAATTATAAAGTCCTTATCAAAATGACCACAAGTGTCGTCATTATTGTAATAGACCCCATCATTGAAGATCATGGGTTTCATTTTATAGGTTTTAGCCATTAGGGCTAATTCATTGGCATAGGCTATAAACTTTTGATACGTATCTTGTTTTTGAATGGCTACCCAGCCGCCATCTTCCACGACATCGTTGGCGTATTCGTCACATCCAAAATTAATGATTTCAGCATAAGTTGAAAAATAAGCCACATAGTTTTTTACAATCGCTTTGGTAAAGGCCACAGCTAAGTCGTTGTCTAAATCAATGGTACTTTTTGACGTTTTAAATGCTGGATTTAAAATCTTTAATTCCTTCATAATTGCTATGATTGTATCCATATGCCCCGGACTATTAATAACAGGGATGATTTCAATCTTTTTTTCTGAGGCAAATTGCAGCAACTCATCCATTTCAGCTTGAGTTAACGCATTTCCATTTGGGTCATCGTAGTAGTGTCGATTCCCCTTAAGTAGAGCTTTCCTTACTTCATCACTTTTGTATACCTTTTCATTTATTGTGACTGTCATATCTTCTAACAAAAACCGTAAACCGTTATTCCCCACGATAAGCTCCATACCTGTATATCCCAATAAATTGGCTTGATTGATGATTTTTATCAACTCAGCTTTAGAAATGTATTTTCGCCCTGCATCAATAGAAATGATTTTTTTCTCATTGCTAACATGGGGATCTTGCTGTTTTGATTGACCATACAACTTATTTTTACTCTTTTCCATTCACATTCCCCCCTGTGATGTTTTTTATGTCCATTTTCTATCCTTCAATTTTTATCATTTCTTTTGCTTGAATATCTATCTCTAGATTAACATAAAACTCCTTAAATTCCGTCCCTTTTGATTCATTTTTTTGCCAATAAAAAAAAGACAACTAATCCAGCTAGTTGTCTTCATTCGTTATTTTTCTTCTTCTTTTATTTCAGCTAACCATTGTTCTTGCTCTTTTGTTAAGCTTAATACTGCCAGCATATCCGGACGGCGCAAATAGGTTCGACGCAACGATTCTTTTTCTTGCCATTCATGAATCAACTTGTGATTGCCGTTGGTTAAAACTTCAGGAACTTTCATTCCTCTGAAATCGGCAGGTCTTGTGTATTGAGGGTGCTCTAATAACCCTGTTGAGTGAGAATCTGTTTGAGCTGATAAGTTATTCCCTAGTACATCTGGCAATAAGCGTACAGTGGCGTCTATCATCACCATAGCGCCTAGTTCTCCTCCGGTTAACACATAGTCCCCTAATGAGATTTCATCGGTTACAAGCGTCCGGATACGTTCATCATAGCCTTCGTAATGTCCACATATGAAAATTAGATGCTCTTCATTTGCCAATTCTTCTGCGACCGATTGGGTAAAAGGGACTCCAGCTGGATCTAACAGAATCACTCTTTTTTTAGTCGTTGGCGTTTCTGCTTCAATTGCTTCGATTCCGCTAAAAATAGGTTGAGCAGTCAGCAACATCCCTGCACCACCACCATATGGATAATCATCAACATTTTGATGTTTGTTTTCAGAAAAATCGCGAAAATTGGCAACATTCACTTCTAACAATTTTTTTTCAATTGCTTTTCCTAAAATCGACTCTGTTAACGGGCCTTCAAACATTTTAGGAAACAGCGTCAAGACATCGATTCTCATTAATCCAACAATCCTTCCATTAAATGAACGATGACTAATTGTTTTTCTAAATCGACTTTAATCACAACATCCTCAATGTAAGGCACTAATAAATCTTTGCCCTTTGGACGTTGAATCACCCAAACATCATTAGCTCCTGGTGATAAAATTTCTTTGATTTTGCCAAGTTCATTTTCTTCTTCATCTATGACAGTTAAGCCAATAATTTCATGATAATAGAATTCATGCTCCGGTAATTCTTGTAATTGTTCTGATGTAATTTTTAAAATAGCATCGCGGTATTTTTCTACATCGTTGATATTGTGATGGTCAACAAATGAAATAATATCAAAATTCTTATGTTTACGATGACTGTTAACCGTCACTTCTAATGGCGCTTTATTGTCTTGACAAAGCAATAATTTTGCTCCTTTTTTATAGCGTTCTTCTGGAAAATCCGTTCTTGAAATCACTCGAACGTCTCCTTTTAACCCTTGTGTATTGACAATTTTACCTACGTTATATAATTCAGACACATTAATTCCCTCATTTTCATTTATTTAATCTTATTTATTGTACCATATTCTAGCATCATTTCTGTCATTTTCAATGATTTCTTTGGAAATAGTGGAAAAATAAAAAACCATCTCAGTTGAAATGGTTTTTTCGTTATTATTTTGGATTTACTATTCGACAATCGATAATCGTACACGTTTAGGTCCATTGACCCTCACACTGTACACGATGGTACGAATTGATTTAGCTACGCGACCTTGTTTGCCAATTACTCTACCAATATCATCTGGATGAACCGATAATTGATACTCAAGATACTCATTAGATTCCTCAATCACAATATCCAATTCTTCCGGATGGGTGACTAAAGGACGAACAACTGTAAGAATTAATTCTTTCATGTCAGCCATAGAAAACATCCTTTTTATTTAACGTTTTTTGAATCATGGAATTTTTTCATAATACCTTCTTTTGAAAGGATGTTACGAACTGTATCAGAAGGTTGTGCGCCTGTAGCTAACCAGCTTAATACTTTTTCTTCTTCCACTTTAACTTCTGCAGGGCTTACAACTGGGTTGTATGTTCCTACTACTTCGATGTAACGTCCGTCACGTGGAGAACGTGAATCAGCGACTACCATACGATAAAATGGGTTTCTTTTAGATCCCATACGTTTTAAACGAATTTTTACTGCCATGTCTCTTTACACCTCCAATAACTATCTCACATTTATATATATTACCAGTAAATCACTCCCCTGTAAAGTGTTTTTTCTTTACAGGGTGATTTTTTTTTCAAATCAGAGTGAAACACTTTGGTTGCAAGCTTTTTAACGCTTATTTTTTACGCTTGTTTTTCTTTTTCTTTTTGTTTTTTTTCACCATTTGGTTCATGGCCATTTTGCCTAGCTTGCCTTTAATGCCACTACCAAACATATTGTCCATGCCATTAAAATTGCCTTTTGACATTTGATTCATCATTTTTTTAGATTCATTAAACTGTTTGATCATGCGGTTCACTTCAGCAATTGGGCGACCTGATCCACGAGCGATACGACGACGGCGACTTTGAGATAAAATATCTGGATTTTCGCGTTCTTGTGGGGTCATTGATAAAACAACGGCCTTCATACGAGCGGTATCTTTTGGATCGATTTTAATTTGATCTAAGCCTGGTGCGTTGCTCATACCAGGAATCATTTTTAAAATATCTTCTAATGGTCCCATGTTATTTAATTGATCCATTTGATCGATAAAGTCGTTAAAGTCAAAGCTATTTTCTTTTAATTTTTTTGTCATTTCTTCGGCTTTTTGTTCGTCAAAGTCCAGTTGCGCTTTTTCAATCAGCGTCAACATGTCTCCCATGCCTAGAATACGACTTGCCATCCGTTCTGGATAGAAGGGTTCTAAAGCGTCTAACTTCTCACCTTGTCCCGTAAATTTAATTGGTTTCCCTGTTACTGAACGGATAGAAAGGGCTGCCCCACCACGAGTATCGCCGTCTAATTTAGTCAAGATGACTCCTGTGATGTCTAATTGTTCATTAAAGGATTCCGCTACATTAACGGCATCTTGCCCTGTCATGGCATCTACTACTAAGAAGATTTCGGTAGGATTCGTCAATGCTTTAATGTCGGTTAATTCAGTCATTAAGGTTTCATCAATATGCAAACGACCGGCTGTATCGATAATAACAAAATCGCGGTGCTCTTCTTTGGCTTTTTCAATCCCTTTTTGTGCAATTTCAACGGGGCTAACTTGATTGCCCATTGAAAACACGGGAATATCCAATTGTTCCCCAATCGTTTCTAATTGTTGGATTGCGGCAGGACGATAAATATCCGCTGCTACAAGCATTGGTCGACGGTTTTGGTTTTTCCTTAGATAATTAGCTAATTTCCCAGCTGTTGTTGTTTTACCTGCCCCTTGTAACCCAACCATCATAATAACAGTTGGTGACTTTGGTGCCGTTTGAATCGTTGATTGTTCTCCGCCCATTAAAGCAGTTAATTCTTCGTTTACAATCTTAATCACTTGTTGTGAAGGAGATAGACTTTCCAACACTTCTTCCCCAATAGATCGCTCGCTGACCGTTTTTACAAATTCTTTTACTACTTTAAAGTTTACATCGGCTTCTAGTAATGCAAGTCGAACTTCACGCATCATTTCTTTTACGTCTGCTTCAGAAATCTTCCCTTTGCGACGCATTTTATTCATTGCTGCTTGGAGACGTTCTGATAATCCTTCAAATGCCATATAAATTCACCTTTTCCTTATTTTTCATCTTTTTCATCTTGAAGTTGCTGGATAAGTGTTGTTAACTTTTTATCAGTTGAGTAGTTGGCCTCCACATAGCTTGCCAATTCTTCTACAATCTGTTCCGTGCGTTTAAAATCAGCTACGATATGCAATTTTTTTTCATATTCTAACAAGATATGTTCGGTTCTTTTGATGTTGTCATACACTGCTTGACGGCTGACACCAAATTCTTCAGCTATTTCGCCTAATGAAAAATCATCTGCATAATACAACTGCATATAATTTTGTTGTTTTTCAGTTAGTAAGGACTCATAAAATTCAAACAAGCCATTGATACGATTTGTTTTTTCAATTTCCATTTCTGATCCTTCTTTCTTATTAGACGTTCTGTCAAGTGATTTTAGTTTACACACTTCACTAGCGTACCTATTTTTCAGTCTTTAGTCAATAGTTATTCGTTATAAAATAGGAATTTATCAAAAAAGAATAGGTTGCTTTGGTAAAGGTTGAAATTGACTCTCTTCTTTAAAATGAAAAATAAAGCTCTAAATAAATTTAGAGCTTTACTTTTTTACTTTTCTTCATTTTTTAGTAATAACTGACTAAACAAACCGTAAACGTATTCGCTTGGATCGAATTCTTGTAAATCATCCATTCCTTCGCCAAGTCCGACTAATTTAACTGGAATGTGCAGTTCGTTACGGATTGCTAAAACAATTCCGCCTTTTGCTGTACCGTCTAATTTTGTTAAAACAAGACCTGTGACGTCAGTTGTTTCTTTAAATTGTTTTGCTTGAATCATTGCGTTTTGACCTGTTGTCGCATCTAGTACCAGTAATACTTCATGAGGCGCTCCTGGGACTTCTCGTTCAATAATGCGTTTCATTTTTTCAAGCTCGTTCATTAAATTGACTTTATTCTGTAAGCGACCGGCTGTATCTACCATTAAGATATCCGCATGCTCGCTTTTAGCCTGTTTTACTGCGTCGTAAACGACTGCTGCTGGATCTCCCCCTGGTACGCCATGAACCACATCTACCCCCACACGCTCGCCCCAAACGACCAACTGATCGATGGCGCCTGCTCTAAAGGTATCCCCTGCAGCTAATAATACTTTTTTGCCTTCTGATTGGTATTGGTGGGCTAACTTTCCAATTGTAGTTGTTTTTCCTACTCCGTTTACGCCAACAAAAAGCATAATCGTTAAACCATCAGGATTTAAGTTGATTTCTGGTTTTTCAGGTTCGCCTTTTTCATAAATTTCGACTAATTTTTCAATAATCGCTTCTTGAACGGCTCCTTGATTTTTAGCATTTCTTAATTTTACTTCTTGACGTAGGGCATCGGTAATTTCCATTGTGGTATCAAAGCCTACATCCGCGCCTATTAAAACCTCTTCTAGTTCGTCAAAGAAGTCTTCATCCACGGTTCTAAAGTTGGCAAATAATTCATTCATTCGTTCTGAAAAGCTTTTACGTGTTTTTTCTAAGCCCTTTTCGTATTTCTCGGTGACTTCTGTTGTTTCGACTTCTTCACCTGTAAAAGCTTTTTTTATTTTATCAAAAAATCCCATATTATTTCCTCATTTCATTGCTTTCTTTGTTCTTATTGTAACACAATTTCAAACTAGATTCTGTTAGATATTCTCCAGTGTTTTTCCAGCAAGAACGAATTCTTCAACAGCGTAGGCAACGCCTTCTTCTTCGTTTGTTTTTGTGACAAATTGGGCTGCTTTTTTGACTTCATCTGTCGCATTCCCCATTGCAATACCTAACCCTGCGAATTCAATCATTGCCAAATCATTTTCTTCATCGCCTAAGGTCATTACTTCATTGGCGTCAATATTTAGCAACTTGCAAAGTGAGGCGATTCCTTGACCCTTGTCAACACCTTGTGGCAATAGTTCTAGTAAAAATGGTCTTGATTTCATGATGGTATATTTTTCAGTTAAGCGAGCGGGAATTCTGGTAATAGCTTCGTCTAAAATTACTTGATCGAAACAAAAAACAGCTTTGTTAACCGCAATGTCTGCTGGCACTTCTTCCATCACAACGGAAACCATTGGCAAAGCTTTCATCACGGTACCATATAAAGACGCGCGATTTTCAGGATGTGGCAAAGCATACACCTGTTTTAAATCGATAAAATTCATCGGCAATTCAAGGTCTTGACTCAATTGGTAAAGCTCTTCAATATGGTGTTTGGTCAGCGTTTTTTGAGCTAAGATTTCGCCATTATTGGTTTTTTGAACTAAACCGCCATTATACGTGATTCCAAAATCCCCTTCGTCGCGTAATCCTAGTTCATCTAAATAGTGAACCATTCCAAGTAATGGGCGCCCTGTACATAAAACAACTTTAACGCCTTTTTCTTTAGCACGTTGCAAAGCAAGCTTGGTTCGTGGTGTAATTTGTTTTTCATTATTTAATAGTGTTCCATCTAAATCGATTGCAATTAATTTTATCATTCGTTTGCTCCTTCTTATCTGTCTACTCTTTTAGTATACGTGTTCTTGAAAGTATTGTGAATCAAAAAAAGCAAAAAGACGAAAAACTTCTTGTCTTCTTGCTTTTTTCGTTAACTCGTCGTTGTAATTTCGCCTGTTTCTGCAATTTCTTCTAAGCGAACGGAAACAATTCTGGAAACACCTGATTCTTGCATCGTAACGCCATACAAAACATCGGCTTCTTCCATTGTTCCTTTGCGATGCGTAATGACAATAAACTGCGTATCCCCTTCAAATTGATTTAAATAACGTCCAAATCGCGCAACATTGGCTTCGTCTAACGCGGCTTCAACTTCATCTAAAATACAAAATGGAACGGGACGCACTTGAATAATTGAAAACAACAACGCAATTGCTGTAAAGGCACGTTCTCCACCAGAAAGTAAACTTAAATTTTGTAATTTTTTCCCTGGCGGTTGGGCAATAATCTCGATTCCGGTATTTAGTAAGTCTGACGGATCGCTTAACCTTAGTTCTGCATATCCGCCGCCAAACATTTTTGGAAATACATCGGAAAATTTTTCACGAATCGCTTCAAACACTTCAGAAAAACGTTTTTTCACTTCTTCATCCATCTCGTCCATCGTTTCAAATAAGCTTGATTTTGCTGTTAATAAGTCGTCTCGTTGCTCGGTTAAGAATGTAAAGCGTTCGTTTACTCGATCAAACTCCTCAATTGCACCTAAATTTACAGAACCTAATTCTTCAATTCCTAATTTTAATAGTTTCACTTTTTGGCGCGCTTCTTCCAGAGTCAGTGTAAGCGGATGATTGGCTTTGGCAAAGTCAAAGCTTAAACCATATTCTTCGCTTAAATGAGTTAAGCGATTTTCAATCTCTACGTCATGACGATTCATTGTGACCTCAGCTTTTGATTTTTGCTCAAAAACAATGTGTTGTTGTGTGTTTTGTGCTGAAATGGAACAATCCAGTTCGTCAATCTCCGCTTCGATGACTTGTCGTTTTTCTTTCCCTTTGGACAGTTGATTTTCTAAGGTTTCTTTTTCTGATAGCAATTCAGCCACTTTGACCGCTAATTCTTCTTTCGTCAATTGATGGTTGCCGTTGTTTTCATCAATGGCTTGAATTTGCAATTGAATGCTATTCAAGTTTTCTTCTTCTTGCTGAATTCCGGTAAGAAGGTTGTTTTGTTCTTTTCTTAGACCGGCAAGTTGTTCTTTAATAACCGCAACATTAGCGGTTAATTGTTGAACTTTTTCGCCTGCTTCTTTTTGTAGTTCTGTTCGTTTTTCATTTTCAGAGGAAAGCATCTCAATCTGACGATTGATTTTTTTCATTTCAGCTTCAATTAAAAGCATTTCAGCTTCAATTTCAGCAGTTCTAGAATGATAATGGTCTGCTTCTTCTTTTGCTTCTTGAAATTCAAAACTATGGGCCTTTAGTTCCCGTAAAAGACGTCGCTCTTTTTCACTATAAAGTTCACAATCATTTTTTAGTTGCTGTTCTTCCAGGCGTTTATGTTCCCCAGCCATACGCAATTCTTCCAATTGTTGCTCTGATTTTTTAAGAGATTGTTTTAAACTACGTACGTCAATTTCTTTTTCAGTAAGTGTTTTTTCCATTGCTTGAATTTGTTGGTTTAATGTAGCTAGTTCATTTTTTCTCGCAAAAATGCTGCCTTGATTGCCTTTTTTACTTGCACCACCTGTCATTGAACCCCCTGCATTCATTACGTCCCCTTCAAGGGTAACTACACGGTATTTAAATTGAACAAGACGGGCAATCCCGTTAGCTGAAGTTAAATCTGATGCAATAATCGTTGTACCTAATAAATTTTGAATAACGGTCGCCACTTCATCTGAATAGCCAACTAATTGGCTTGCAATGCCGATAAATCCGGAATGCTCTCGAACCGTAGCTTCGATATTGCTTGGCAAATGTCTAGGTTTAATGGTTGTTAAAGGTAAGAAAGTCGCTCGACCTAAGCGTTTTTGTTTTAGGTAGGTGATGCCATTTCGTCCACTTTCTTCATTTCTAACAATAATGTTTTGGCTTTGAGCCCCTAATGCGATATCAATCGCTAATTCGGTTTGTTTGGGAACCTGAATAACTTCTGCAACAGCACCAATAATGCCACCAATCTCCGCTTTTCGTTTTAAAACTTCTCGAACGCCTTGGTAGAATCCAGCGTAATCTTCATTTAAATCAGATAAGCTGTCGCGTTTTGCTTTAGCTTGCTGAAGCAAACGCATCGCATCAAACATATTGTTTTCGTATGTTTCTAAGGTGCTTTGATTTTTTTGGCATTCTGCTTGCAACTCTTGATGATTGAATAACTTAGTGGCTAAATCTTGTTGTACAATTTTTAATTCCTCAGTTACTGCTTCTTTTTTGGTCACAGCTTCTGCTAGTTCTTCTTCAAGTCGCTTGCCTGATTCATCGGATTGCTTGTTTTTTTGAGAACTATGAAGAAAACTCTTTTCTAAGTAACTTTGTTCATTTCTTAGTGTGGTTTGCTTTTGCATCCATTCCACATAATCATCTCGTAAAGTTTCTATGGTATAAGTGCTGTCTTCTAAAAGTAAGTTTCGTTCTTGTTCTGCTTTTGCAAGGTCCGCTTTTAGTTGCTTTTCTTCCTCTTGTTTGCTTACAATTCGGTCTTTAAGTTCGTGATGTTCTTGCGTTAATTGGTTTAATCTTGCTTCAATTTTTGCTTTGTTTTGTTGGTACTGTTCCAAATTTTCTTTGGTATTTTTGCTGCGTTCACTTAATACTTTTTTTGAGGCTTCTGTTTGTTCGTATTGCTGAATAATCGTTACTAACTGTGCTTGAGTGTGATCTAAGGTGCTGTCTAATTCTTGTCGTTTTTCTCGCAATGCACTGACAGCTTGCTCATTTTGTTTAAGTTGTTCTTTCATTTCAGAAAGTTCTTCTTGAAACGCCGTTAATTCTTTTTGACTGGTCTGCCACTTTTCTTTTAACAATTCTATTTCAACTGCTGTTAAGGCAATTTCGACTTCACTTAGTTGTTCTTTTTGTGATACGTAATCTTTAGCAATACTACTTTGTTCCCGTAGTGGTTCGACTTGATCTTCTAATTCATAGACAATGTCTTGGACGCGGTTTAAATTATCTTCTGTTTCAAATAATTTTTGTTCTGCTTTTTTCTTACGCGTCTTGTACTTTAAAACACCTGCCGCCTCTTCAAAAATAGAGCGTCGATCTTCTGGCTTGCTGTTGAAGATGGCTTCTACCTTTCCTTGAGAAATGATAGAAAATGATTCCTTTCCTAAGCCTGAATCCATAAACAAGTCAACGATATCTTTTAATCTGCAGCTTTGTTTGTTTAAATAAAAATCACTATCTCCATTGCGATTTAAGCGTCTTGTAATGCTGATTTCACTAAAATCTAGCGGTAAAAAATGATCTTCATTTTCTAAGACAAGAGTCACTTCAGCGAAGTTTAAGGGTTTTCTAGATTCAGAACCTGCAAAAATCACATCGTTCATTCTGCCACCACGCAAACTTTTAGCTGAAGTTTCACCTAGTACCCAACGGATAGCTTCTGTAATGTTACTTTTCCCACTACCATTAGGACCAACGACTGCAGTAACGCCGTCTACAAATTCAATGGTCGTTTTATCTGCAAAGGATTTAAATCCAGTAATGTCAATTCTTTTTAAATGCACTGTAGTCGTGGCTCCTTTCTTATCTTGATTGGATTGTTTTTAAAGCATTTTCAGCAGCGGATTGTTCTGCTGCTTTTTTCGTTTTTCCACTTCCTGAACCTAGTACTTTACCTTTGGCACTGACTTCTACAATAAATTCTTTTTCATGGGCTGGACCAACTTCGTCAATCAAACGGTACTCAATGATGATTTCACCGTCTTGTTGGAGCCACTCTTGTAAGTTTGTTTTGTGATCCATCACATGTGAGAAAGCACCGGTTGCAATTTTAGGGAACATGGTTTGTCTTAGAAAGTCTAAAACAGCCTCAATTCCTTGATCCAAATAAAGCGCGCCAATAAAAGATTCGTATAAATCGCAAAGTAGAGCGGGTCTATTTCTGCCATTCATTCTTTCTTCTCCGCGGCCTAAACGAATGTATTTGTCAAATCCATATTCTTTAGCAAATAAACTTAAACTGGCTTCGCAGACAATTGTTGCACGCAGTTTAGTTAGTTTTCCTTCAGGTAATTCTGGATAATGATCAAATAAATAGCGAGAAACTGTTAATTCTAAAACTGCATCTCCTAAAAATTCAATTCGTTCGTTGTCTTGAATTTTGCAATCCCTGTGCTCATTCACATATGATGAATGGGTAAATGCTTCTTGTAAAAAAGCTAAGTTTTTAAACGTGATGCCAAATTTTTCTTTCAGTTCGTTTAAAAATAATTCATTCATTTCGACACTCCTTTTTAAGTATAACAAGTTAAACCTATTCTATTATACTTGGTTTTTCTGTAAAAATAAAATTTTTCCGCTGAAAAAAAAGGTTTTCTTAATAATAATGGGGTTTTCATCTTTTAACTCTCATTTTCCACTATAAAAACCCAGTCTGTAAAATCTAAAAGATCCTACAAGCTGGGTTTTGTTGATTTTCATTCATTATTATTGAAGATGAGCGTCGATGTATTTCACTGCATCGCCAACGGTTTCGATTTGTTCGGCATCTTCATCGGAAATTTCAGTACCGAAAACATCTTCTAATTCCATTACAAGTTCAACGATGTCTAATGAATCTGCTCCCAAATCGTCTTTAAAAGTCAATTCACTAGTGACTTTTTCATTGTCCACGCCAAAACGTTCTACAATAATTTTTGCAACTTTTTCAAAAGTTTCATTTTGAGACAACTGCTCCACCTCCATCTACTTACTGGATCATTTTGTTTGATAGTCTTTAACGTATGTTCCATTTGTATCACAATTATTTTACTGATAAAGAATGCTTTTGTCTAGTATTTTTTGATTTTATACTAAATTTAATCTTCAATTGGTGTCTCTTTTGTTTCAAAATACGTCACTAAATCGTCGATCACATGTGATTCTAGCATTTCGTGAATTTGCTTGATGGTAAAATAAACAGATTCTTTTTCAGTAGAACCATGTGTTTTCACAACAGGGGCTTTTACTCCAAATAAAACAGCTCCGCCATATCTTGAGTAGTCTAATTTTTCCTTCATATCCATTAGACCATTTTTTAACAATGCACCACCAAGTTTTTCTTTCACACCATTGTCATAAATTGCTGCTTTTAACAATTTCATCATGGACATTGCGGTTCCTTCGATTGTTTTTAACACCGCATTTCCAGTAAAACCATCCGTAACCACCACGTCAGCGACGCCATTTAATAATTCACGCGCCTCAACATTTCCAATAAAGTCAATTTCTGGTTCTGCGGCTAACAATGCATAAGCACGTTTTGTCACATCATTGCCTTTATTTTCTTCTGTTCCGTTATTTAAAAGTCCAACAGTTGGTTTTTTAACACCTCGAACAAATTTTGCATAATAGCTAGCTAAAATGGCATACTGATGAATGTTTTCAGGTTTTGTATCTGCATTCGCACCTACATCCATTAAGTTAAAGACTCGTTCGTCATTTCCTACAACAGGTAATGTCGGCATCAAGCCTGGACGATCAATTCCTTTAATTCTACCAATGATTAATAAGCCAGCTGTTAACAAGGCGCCCGTATTCCCTGCTGAAAAAAGAGCATCGGCTTCTTTATTTTTAACGGCTTGCGCAGCTAAAACCATGGAAGCATTTTTTTTTCTTCTAACAGAACGAACAGGGTCGTCATCACTTGCGATTTTTTCATCGGTATGAACAATCTTAATATTTGTTTCATCCGTCATATAGTTACGAATCGCATCTTCTTTTCCATATAATATAAATTCAATATCGTTAAATTCTTTTGCTGCCATCACAACACCTTCTACAATGGCCTTAGGAGCGTTGTCGCCTCCCATTGCGTCTACTGCAATTCTCAAAAGTTACCCTCCTTAATTGGTACCCTAAAACTATGTTACTTGTCTATTATCTCATATTTTTTTTAGATGGCAACTGAATTTCATTAATTCACTGGATTCTTTCGGTTAATCAAAGCCAAGGGAATCCATATTTTCAATCCCAATTTCACGACGCAAACTTTGATAGTCAGGTGAAACGTAAAATGCTTCTTGGTTCACTAAAAGAGCCGCTTCATTTCTTGCTGCTTCTAACGCACCAAAGTCACCGATAATATCGCCGACTTTAAATTCTGGAGCACCTGACTGTTTTGAACCGAATAAATCACCGGCGCCACGTAATTCTAAGTCTTTTTCACTTAAAACAAAGCCATCTGTCGTTTCTGTCATGATTTTCATCCGTTCGATGCCGGTATCATTTTTAGGATTGGCCACTAAAATACAATAAGATTCTTTCGTTCCACGTCCAACACGTCCGCGTAATTGGTGCAGTTGTGATAATCCAAAACGATCGGCATCATAGATCACCATTGTAGTCGCATTTGGCACGTTTACACCTACTTCAATAACAGTTGTTGAAACTAAAACTTGCAATTGATTCTTTTTGAAGCGTTCCATTACAGCTTCTTTTTCAGCAGGTTTCATTTTCCCATGTAACAATCCTACTTGAAAATTAGGTTCGTAATACGCTTGTAGCTTTTCATAAATATCGGTAGCATTTTTTACATCTAAGCTTTCTGATTCTTCAATTAAAGGACAAATCACATAAGCTTGTGAACCTTTTCTTAACTGGGTTTCAATAAAATGCAAGGTATGTTCAAAGTTTTTCGGTCGGGTCCAAGTTGTCTCAATAGGTATACGACCGGCTGGAAGTTCATCAATAATCGACACATCCATTTCGCCATATGCTGTAATTGCAAGGGTTCTAGGAATAGGTGTCGCAGTCATAAAGAGAACGTCAGGATGATCGCCTTTTTCTCTTAAAATTTTTCGTTGATTCACGCCAAAGCGATGTTGCTCATCCGTAATGACTAAACCTAAATTTTGAAAGGAAACATCTTCTTGAATTAACGCATGGGTACCTATTAGGACATCCAATTCCCCATTTGCTAATTCAGTTAAGATTTCACGACGCATTTTAGTTTTTGTGGAGCCAGTCAACAGGGCAATTCGCACTTCTAATGGATCAAAAAGCTGTACCAAACTTTCCATATGTTGTTCTGCTAGAATTTCAGTTGGTACCATTAGAGCGGATTGAAAGCCTGCGTTGCTTGTTGCAAAGAGAGCAATGGCAGCTACGATGGTCTTTCCACTCCCTACATCTCCTTGTAATAAACGATGCATATGTAGGGATTTTCGAAGATCTCCGCAAATTTCATTGACAACTCTTTTTTGAGCATTTGTTAATTCAAAGGGCAATGACGCAATAAATCGCCTTAAATCTGCCACGTTGTAGGTTAATGCTGTCCCTTTGCCAACCGCTTTTTCCTGTTTTCTTAACACTTGCATTTTCATTTGAAAAACAAAAAATTCTTCAAAAACAACTTCACGTCTCGCTTGTTTCGTCTGTTCTTCGCTTGTTGGAAAATGCATTGCATAGATGGCATCTCGATGACTGATTAATCGGTATTTTTCTTTTAAATAAGCTGGGATAATTTCTGGAATTAACTCTTCGTAGCGGGCAAAAGCTTCAGTTACTAGATTTAAAATCGTTTTTTGCTTAATCCCTTTATTTGCGCTATAAATTGATTCAAAACCGGCTTCTTCTTGTTCTATTTGTGCGCCAAGAATTTTCATTCCCGTTAAACTTTTTCGTTTGTCGTCCCATTTTCCGAAAACCGCAATTTCCTCGCCTGCATGAATTTTACTTTTTAAGTAGGGTTGGTTAAAGAACGTAACTGCAATTACAGCGTGATCGATGGCCATGCGAAAAACAAGGCGATTTTTTTTTGGTCCAAATCTAGTTAAAACAGCTTCTGAAACAACATCGCCTTTTAAAGTTACTTTTTCTTGGTCTTCAATTTCTGATAAGTCTTTGACTTGAATGTCTTCATAACGGAAAGGATAGTGAGAAAGTAAGTCTAATACGGTAAAAATACCAAGCTGATGAAGTGCCTCCAAGCGTTTAGCGCCAACTTGAGGAAGCACGGTTACTGGATCATAGATTGATTTCCCCATAATTTATGCAGGATTGCCAAAAATACGCATTTTAATTTCACGTCCTGTTGGCGTATCTGCCAACCCTCCCTCTGCAGTTTCTTTGAAAATAGACGGCATTTGACGTCCTACTTTATACATTGCTGCAATGACTTCATCCGTTGGAATCACACTTGTAATCCCAGCTAAGGCCATATCTGCTGAAATCATGGCTTGGGCTGCACCTAAAGCGTTCCGTTTGACACAAGGGACCTCAACTAAACCTGCAACAGGATCACAAATTAAGCCCATCATGTTTTTCAACGTCATAGCAATCGCGGCGCTACACATTTCTGGCGTGCCTCCACTAGCATCAACTAAAGCCGCACTGGCAATGGCGCTAGCACTTCCGATTTCAGCTTGGCAACCACCTTCTGCACCACTGATGGAAGCATTATTGGCAATTACTAACCCAAATGCCCCTGCAGTAAATAAAAAACGTACCATCGCTTCTCTATCCATGTTTAACCGTTCTTTAGCTGCAAAGAGTACTCCTGGAACTACCCCAGCGCTACCTGCAGTTGGAGTTGCGCAAACTAAGCCCATCGCTGCATTAACTTCATTTGTAGCCACAGCGTTACGGACAGCAGTTAAAATGGTTTCTCCACTTAAAAAATTGCCTTTTTCGATGTATTCTTTTAATTTGGTCGCGTCTCCGCCTGTCAAACCAGTTGCTGAAGAGACACCATTGACACCTTTTTCAACAGCGTTTTCCATTACTGTCAATTGCTGTTCCATTTTTTTTAAAATTTCGGTGCGCGGCATGCGTGTGGTTTCCATTTCTAGTGCGATCATTACTTCAAAGACACTGCCAAATTGGTTGGCTTGTTCTACTAGCTCACTTACATTTTGAAACATAATTGAAATCCCCTTAAATTAAAATAATTAACAGAAAAGCTGAACAAATACTACTTGTTCAGCTTTTCTAACGTATCTATTTGAAAAAGCTCACTTGCATAATATGCGGAACTTCTTTTAATTCTTTTAGTGTTTCGCCAACTTCAAACTGATCCACTTCGATTATCATAATGGCTTGCTTGCCTTTTGATTCTCGCGAAACAGTCATCGTTCCAATATTAATCGCTTGTTCTGCTAGAATATTAGAAACTTTTGCAATCATACCTGGGACATCTTGATGAACGATTAAGAAAGTTGGTTGATTTTCTTCCAACTGAATTTTAAACCCATTCACTTCAGAAATTTGAATTTTACCGCCACCGATTGAAGCCCCTACGACAGATAATGATTTCGTTTCATTCGAAACGACCATTTTAACTGAATTTGGGTGATCTGCTTCATCATTTGTTGGAATAAAAACCACTTTCATCCCATTTTCGTTTGCAATTTCAATGGAATCCGCCAAATGTTCATCATCTGGATCCATTCCTAATAAGCCGCCAACTAACGCAATATCCGTTCCATGTCCACGATACGTTTTGGCAAATGATTCATACAAATAAATATCGACTTGTGTTGGCATTGAACCAAAAATTTTTCTTACTACCTTACCAATTCTAGCAGCTCCTGCAGTATGAGAACTGCTAGGACCTACCATAATTGGACCGATAATATCAAACACGCTGTGAAAGCGATTTGCCATAACTATCCCTACTTTACTAAACCCTTCTACTCAACAGAAAGAATGTATGGGTAAACAGGTTGATTTCCTTCATGGATTTCTACTTCAACATCTTCAAAATCGGCTTCAATTGCTGCAGCAATGTTTTCTGCTTCTGCTAATTCAGCATCTTCACCAAGAATAATCGTCACGATTTCGCTATCTTCTGAAATCATTTGTCTCAATGTTTCCACTGTTACTTCTTCACGACTTGGTTTAGCAATTTTAATTTTGCCTTCGATAATCCCCATGTAATCGTCTTTACTAATTGAAACACCGTCAATTGCGGTATCTCTAACAGCGACAGTTACTTGACCACTAACAACGTTTTCAAGTTCATTCGTCATTTCTTCTTTATTTGTTGCCAAGTCGTTCATTTCATTGAAGGCTAACATTGCTGTCATTCCTTGTGAAATGGTTTTACTTGGTACGACAACAACTGGCGTTTCGCTTACTTCTGCAGCTTGATCGGCAGCCATAAAGATGTTTTTATTGTTTGGTAAGATGATCACTTTTTCAGCATTTACTGCTGCTACTGCTTTTAAAATGTCTTCTGTACTTGGATTCATTGTTTGGCCGCCACTAATAATATAGTGAGCCCCTAAACTCTTGAATAAGTTTTGTACGCCTTCACCTGCTGCGATTGCAATAATGCCATAAGGAATTTTTTTAGCAGGCGCTGCTGGTGTTTCTTTTTCATGTTCTAAAATGGTTTCATGTTGTAAACGCATATTGTCTACTTTGATCTTCATTAATGAACCGAATTTTTGACCATAATTCATGACTTCGCCTGGGCGTTCTGTATGAACATGAACTTTGATAATTTCATCATCCGCAACAACTAATAACGAATCGCCAATTTCATTTAAATGATTTCGGAAAGTGTCATAATCAAATTCGCTGTCGACTGTTTCGCCTTCGCCAATTTTAACCATGATTTCAGTACAGTAACCAAATTTGATTTCTTCTGTCGCAATATGGTTGGATACGCTACGGTGATGTTCTGCATTCACCATTTCGGTCATCTCTTTTTGGTTTGGTTGATGGTAGTCTTCTTCCACAACATTTCCTGATAACACTTCTAGGAACCCTTCATAAATAAAGAGTAAACCTTGACCACCACTATCTACAACGCCCACTTCTTTTAAGACGGGTAATAAATCCGGCGTTTTAGCTAATGATTTTTTTGCGCCACGAACAACGGCTTCCATCACTTCGATGACATCAGTTGTGTCCTTTGCTTTACGCTCACCTGCTTTTGCTGATTCACGAGCTACTGTTAAAATGGTCCCTTCAACGGGTTTCATAACTGCTTTATAAGCTGTTTCAACACCATTTGTAAAGGCTGCTGCAAATTCACTGGCTGTTAATGTTTCTTTTCCAACAATTGCTTTTGAAAATCCTCTAAATAATTGCGACAAAATAACACCAGAGTTTCCTCTAGCTCCCATTAATAATCCTTTTGATAAAGCTTCAGCTAGTTCTCCAATACTTTCAGAAGTTGAAGAATTGACAGCTTTTGCACCACTTGTCATTGATAAATTCATATTCGTTCCAGTGTCTCCATCTGGAACTGGGAATACGTTTAATGAATTGACAAACTCAGCATTTTTGTTTAGACGATTCGCACCAATTGCGACCATTGCCTGAAATTGTTTACCTTCTAATTTTGTTACTTCCACCGATATTATCCTCCTTTGTCACTCTTATTTTAATGAGCGACATTGACCATTTGTTATTAGTCTTTCATTACACGAACGCCTTGAACATATACGTTCACTGCATTTGCTGATACGCCTAACATTGTTTCTAAGTTATACTTCACTTTTTCTTGTACGTTACGGCAAACTTCAGAAATTTTTGTTCCGTAGCTGACGATAATAAAGACATCTACTGCTACTCCATTTTCTTCTTGTTTGACTACAACGCCACGTGAATAGTTTTCTTTTTTTAGAATATCGTTTAAGTTATCACGAATTTGGTTTTTACTTGCCATACCCACGATTCCGTAGATATCTGTTGCGGCACCACCAACTACAGTTGCAATAACTTCATTAGTAATGTCGATTGTTCCAAATTGTGTTTTGATTTTAACTGCCATGTTAAAAATCCTCCCTTTGGCTAATTAAGCCGTAAATTACTATTCTATATTTTAGCATAGCTCCCTCGATTTTAAAAGGTTTATCAGCTAAACTCTTATAAACATGCCATTTACTTAAAATAATATAACTAATTTTTTAGAGTTTGACAATCAAAATAAATCATTTCTCGCTAAGATTTCATGGATTTACGGATTCAATTAAGTGTCAAGTAAAAATACTTGAAAGAAAACTATTGCAAAGCATCGCTAATTATGATAAATTATTGAGGTATGAATTATTGAAGCTTTGCTTCGAGATATCGGCAAAGGAGGAAAGAATAATGGCAAAAGTTTGTGTAATTACTGGACGCAAGAGTAAAAGTGGTAACCGTCGCTCTCACGCGATGAATGCTAACAAACGTACTTGGAAAGCTAACTTACAAAAAGTTCGTATTTTAGTTGACGGCAAACCTAAAAAAGTTTGGGTTTCAGCTCGTGCACTTAAATCAGGTAAAGTTGAACGTGTTTAATTTAAAGCATTGAAGAACCTGCTCTTATCAGAGATAGGTTCTTTTTTTATCTGAAAAATCCCAGCTAACGATGTGTTAGCTGGGATTTTTTCTCAGTCTTTACTTTGGATGACTGCAATGATTCCTGACTCAAAAGAAAATTCACCCGTCTCTTTTAGGAATTCATTGCTTCCTAATGATGTTGGATACGCAAAATCTGCTTGATCTAATTGATATTTTTCATCGTACAAAGATAACTTAGTAACAGGCGTCAGACACGTAAAACCTAAATATTTTTTATCTGGCTCTTTTGTCAGTTGATAATGTCCCGGTAGATAATAACGAATGGAATTATTTTGATCGACTAATTGAATTTTAGCTGCATTTTTTTTAAAGCGTGGCTGTAAGACCATCCATAGATTGGAAAGGAAATGATCTAAACGACCGCCTGTTGCTCCTAATAAAATGACTTCTGTAGCTTCTAGTTCATCTAATGCTAATGATAGAGCCAACTCTGCATCTGTTTCATCTTTTTCAGACTGGCATCGTCGAACATCTTTGACACGCTCTTGAATAAGTTCGTAATCCTCTGCTGTAATGGAATCGAAGTCGCCTAACGCAATTAATTGATTGATGCCAGCGGTTACTAAGCGTAATGAGCCACGATCGACACCAATCCAACCATCTACTTTTTTCGACCACTCCATAAGATCAGGAACTGATTCTAATGGCCCACCCAGCAAAATAGCAATTACTTTCGAACTCATTTAGCAAGAGCCTCCTTCAAATGTTGAATTTGTTTTTGAGGATCTTCAGCATTGTAAACGTAAGAACCTGCTACAAAAACATCTGCCCCCGCTTGCTTACATTGTGTTGCTGTTTCTGGCACAATGCCACCGTCCACTTCAATTTCATAATGATAGTGGTTTGCTTCTTTTAATTGTTTTAGCTTTTCAATTTTTTTCAATGTTTCTGGAATAAAGCTTTGGCCACCAAAACCAGGATTAACGGTCATGACTAAAACCATGTCACATTCTGAAAGAACGTATTCAACAGCTGTTACTGGTGTTCCTGGGTTTAATACAACACCCGCTTTAACTCCTGCATTTTTAATCATTTGAATAGCACGATGAATGTGTGGCGTACTTTCAACATGAACGGTAATAATATCAGCTCCTGCTTTTGCAAAATCTTCAATGTATTTTTCTGGATTTTCAATCATTAAATGGCAATCTAGCGGAAGTTTGGTTACTGGACGAATCGCAGAAACAATGTTTGGTCCTAGCGTAATATTTGGCACAAAATGACCATCCATTACGTCCACATGAATATAATCCGCGCCTCCTTCTTCGACTATACGGATATCTCTTTCTAAATTAGCAAAATCTGCACTTAAAATAGATGGTGAAATTTTCATAGTGATGCTCCTTTTTAATGTTTTTTTGTGTATTTAGGTTTGCGATTTTCAATTTCTTCTAAAAATTGCAAGTAATGTTGGTAACGATACGCTTCAATTTCTCCAGTTGCCAGTTCTTCTTGAACTTTGCAGCCAGGTTCTTTACGATGCATACAGCCTCTAAAACGACATTCTGCTTGAACCTCAACAAATTCAGGGAAAAGTTCTGGGAGTTCTTCTGATTCGATTTCAGCAAATTCAATTGAACCAAAACCGGGTGTATCTGCTACAAGTCCACCAAATAGCGGCAACAGTTCCACGTGCCTTGTGGTATGCTTTCCACGACCTAACGCATTCGAAATGACCCCTGTTTCCAAATCAAGTTCTGGTGCGATTTGATTGAGTAGCGTTGACTTTCCTGCTCCTGATTGCCCCATAAAAACGGTTAACTTATCTTTAAATGCGGCAGTTAATTCCTCAATGGCTTGGCTAGGATTTTTTGGATCAGGTAAAATAACTGGATAACCAATTTTTTGATAGGCTTCTTTGAAGGCAATCATTTGTTGGTAGGTGGTTTCATCAAGTAAATCTGTTTTCGTAATGTAAATAATGCCTTTAATTTTCTTACTTTCCAATGTGACTAGAAAGCGATCTAATAGGTTGGTTGAAAAAGTTGGTTCAATCGCTGACATCACCACAACACCTAAATCAACATTGGCAACAGCTGGTCGAATCAGTTCATTTTTCCGAGGCAAAAGTTTTTTTAAAATTCCATCTGTGAGGTTGTCACTTTCAAAAAGGACTTCATCCCCAACTAGCGGGGTTAGATTTTGATTTCTAAAATTCCCTCTTCCTCTTGTTTGGTAGGTTTCTCCTTCATGATAGACATAATAAAACCCACTTAATGCTTTTCGAATTTGACCAATTGTCAAAAAATCCACTCCTTTTACTAAATAAAAGTTCTCTTATTTTACTCTACTGAAAGAACGCTTAGATTGCAACTATTTTCTGATGATTTTTGAGATATTTAAAAAGCCAATTCATTTATCAAAAAATGAATTGGCTTTTAACTTATTTCACAACATTGTTGTCTTCGAGAATGGTAACCCCATCACGTACTACTTTATATTTTCCTGCTGTTCCTTCTTTTAGTTTAAAGGTCAAGTCAATAACGGTATCTTTCGTAATCGTTAGTTTTTGATAGACTGTTCCGTAACTATGCTCATCGTCTTCAATATAAATTTCAATTGTATTTGGTGTAAGCGTACTGCTTGATGATGCTGAACTTTCTGAGCTGTTACTATCGCTTGAACTGCTGTCGCTGCTTACTGTACTATCCATTGATTGAGACGTCTTGTAAGGGACTGTAATTGATTTGGTAAAGGTGTTGACTGGAACTTCTTTAGGGCCTTTTGAAATAACTGCTGAAATAGAGTTGCCACTATAAACGGTTGAACCGGCTTTTGGTTCTTGAGAGATTACTTGTCCAGTCGTGATTTCATCTGAAAACTCTTCAGTAAAGGTTACTTTGAGACCTAAACTAGTGGCATAATCTTGAACGCCTTTTTTCGAATAACCAGCAAAATCAATCAAGGTTTGGCCTTGTTCGCCAGAACTGACGACAAAGCTAACTGTCGTTTCACTTGGAATCACTTCTGAATCTGAATCAAGGTCTTGGCTAATAATTGATCCTGAAGTTACAGAGTCGCTGCTTTCTTCAGTATAGTCCACTTTGTATCCTTGACGTACTAACTTCGCTTTAACTTCTTGGTAGTTATCACCTACGTAATTCCCAAACTTCACTGTTTTTTTACCGGAGCTAATAAATAAATCAACAGCTGAATTTTCTTTTACTTCCTTATCTTCTTTGGGATCGCTTCGAATCACTTTGCCTTCTGCAATTTTTTCATTGGCTTCTTCTGTTATTTTTCCGACCTTCAACTTAAGCTTCGTTAATTCCCGTTCTGCTTGGGATTCCGTCATCCCTGATAAATCAGGAATCGTTACTTCTTTTGGGGCGCTTAAGGCAATCGCAAAAAAGCCAATCACTGCTAATAAGAAGATGCCTAAAATTGCGAAGAGAATCATTTTTTTCTTTTTCTTTTTTTTCTTCTTTTCATTATCTGGAGTCGTTTCTTCTTTACTTGGAGAAATTGGTTTTTCCTCAACTGGTGGTTCAATTGGCAGTTGTTCATGAATTCTAGTCACTTCCAACATGCTCGCTGGTTCAAATTTAGGTTCATCAAGTCGTTGCGGAGACAAGGACGTTGCTAAATCACTCGCCATTTCTTCTGCTGAAGCGTAACGATCTGTTGCTTCTTTAGCAGTTGCTTTTAAAACAACATTTTCTAAAGCTTGCGGAATTCTTGCATCAAAGTCTTTTACTGATGGAACCGTTTCTTGAAAGTGTTTTAGTGCAATTGAAACGGCTGATTCGCCTTCAAATGGAACACTGCCCGTTAACATCTCGTACAAGATAATCCCCATGGCATAAATATCTGATTGCTTCGTCGCCATGCTGCCTCTTGCTTGTTCTGGTGATAAATAATGAACAGAGCCTAATAAGGAATTTGTTTGTGTAATGGAAGTTTCAGATAGTGCAACCGCAATTCCGAAATCAGTAATCTTTACGACACCATTTTCATCAACTAAAATATTTTGTGGTTTTAAATCACGATGAATAATCCGATTGTGATGGGCATCAGCCACGGCGGATAGAATTTGTTCCATCATATCAATCACTTTTTGATACGGTATTGGAAAATAGTTATGGATGTATTTTTTTAAATCCGTCCCTTTAACATACTCCATCACAATATATTGCGAATTATCTTCTTCACCCACATCATAAACGCTCACGATATTTGGATGAACCAATTCTGTTGCGGAAAGGGCTTCTCTTTGGAAACGGCGGATAACATCTTGGTCTTCTCTAAAATCATAACGCAATACTTTAACAGCAACATCACGATCTAAAATTAAATCATGTGCAAGATAGACATTTGCCATCCCACCGCCACCAACAGTACCAATGATTTTATATCTTCCACTTAACTTTTTTCCTATTTCCATGGATATTATTGCTCCTCTCTTGTGGCAAAATCAGCTAATAATACGGTTATATTATCAATTCCACCTCGTTCATTAGCTAATGATACTAATTTTTCAACTTTTAAATCAACTGAAATTGGCTCTTTTAGGATTTCTTTGATTTCATTATCTGATAACATGTTTGTTAAACCATCTGAACAAAGTAATAAACTGTTTTCAACTCCAACAGGGAAAATCGCAATATCGATATCAATTTCTGCTGAAACACCCAACGAACGAGTTAACACGTTTTTTCTTGGGTGGTTAACGGCTGCTTCAGATGAAATTTCACCACTTTTTAATAGTTCATTTACTAGCGAATGGTCTTCTGTTAGTTGCAACATTTTGTCATTTCCATATAAATAACCACGACTATCACCAATATTGGCAATCACGATTTCTGAATCGAATAATGCAGCTGCGACTAATGTCGTTCCCATGCCATCTAAATCAGAATACTGGTTAGATTTCCCTACAATGCGCTCATTTTCGATACTAATATGTTTTAACATCCATTTTGTTACTTCCTCAGAAGTCGTTAGCTGACTTTCTTCCCAAGCATGCCCTAAGTGAGAGACTGCCATTTCACTGGCAACATCACCAGCTTTATGCCCGCCCATGCCATCACAAACAACAGCTAACGTAATGCCTTTTTTATTTTTAAAATGTCCAGCGTAGTCTTGATTATTTTTTCTTATTTTTCCAATATCACTATGAAATACAATTTGCATTTCTCCACCTCGTTTATGTCTTCATGATTGATTATTCTGCTATTTTTTTGATGCAACTAATAAAAAATCCATCTGTTTCAAAATCATGAGGATAAATTTGTACAAAACCATCTGCTGTTACACAAGGCTGTAAGTTTTCACCAACGGCTACTTCAATTTTCTCGAATTCTGGATGATTTTTCAAAAATGCTTCAACGGTTTCAGTATTTTCTTGTTTCGTAATCGTACAAGTACTATAAACCATTATACCGTAAAGTTTCAACTTTGGCGCTACACTTTCTAAGATTTCTAATTGAATTTTTTGTAAATTTTTGAAGTCTGCTGCTTTTTTCGTGTATTTAATGTCTGGCTTGCGACGCATTAAACCTAAACCTGAGCAAGGAGCGTCAACTAAAATACGATCAAATAAGCCATCTTCAAATACCTCATCAACTTTTCTAGCATCTAACGTACGGCCTTCTATGACTTCTGAAACGTGTAAACGAGCTGCATTTTCTTCTACTAGTTTAACTTTATGGGCATGTAAATCTAAGGCAATTACTTTTCCACCTGCTTCTTTATCTAGATAAGATGCAATATGAGTCGTTTTTCCACCTGGAGCTGAACAAGCATCTAAAACTAAATGATGGGGTTCGATTTGAAGCGCAGGTGCGACAAGCATTGAGCTTTCATCTTGAATGGTTAATTGACCGGATGAGAATAACGGCGAAGAAGCAAAATGCCCACCATTGCTAATGATGCCCACAGGTGATACTTCGCTTTTACGAACGTCAAAGCCTTCTTCTTCCATTGCTTCAATCGCTTCATCAACAGTTAAAAAGCGTTCATTTACTCGAGCACTCGCATGACTTGGTTGTAATAAGGAAAGTCCCATCGCTTTTGTTTCTTCTAATCCAAGTTCTGCAACAAAATTTTCTACCAACCATTCTGGCATGCTGATTTCAAGACTAAGACGTTTGATGTCGTCTTTGATGTCTGCAATATTTTTAAAGCCACGGCGTTCAGCGTTACGCAAAACTCCATTGACAAATTTGCTAACTCCAACGTGTCCTTTTTTCTTTGCAATTTCTGCGGCTTCAAAAAGAATCGCGTGTTGTGGAATTTTGTCTAAGTAAATCATTTGATAGATCGACAAACGCAATAGATTTTGCACCCATGTATCCACTTTTTTTGCAGGGTCAATAAAATCTGACAGATAGAAATCCAAGGTGATTTTACGTTGTAAAACGCCGTAAACAAGCTCGGTTAACAACCCTGCATCTGGTCCGCTTAGTTTATTTTTTTCAATTGCATCATTTAGCAATAAATTTGAATAGGCATTATTTTTTTCAGTCTTATCTAGGATAGACATTGCAATGTAACGGCTTGTTTTTTTAGTATTACGTTTTTCTTTTTTCACTTCGTTAGTCATTCGTTCCCACCATTTCTCCAACTTCAAGTTTATGGCCAACACCGCGTAGGTAATCTTCTACTGATAATCGTCCTTTTCCTGCTGGTTGGATTTCATTTAATTCTAAAACTGTATTTGCGCCACAAGCAACAGCGATACTTGTCGGTTCAATTGTAATAATCGTTCCTGGTTCAGCCTTTGTTTCTTTTTTAGTCGGGGTTACTGCCCATATTTTAAGCCGATTCCCACCAAGTGTTGTGTAAGCTCCTGGCCACGGACGCATGCCTCTTACTTGGCAATCGATTTCACTAGCGGTTTTAGTCCAATCAATCACTTCTTCTTCACGGGTGATGTTAGGTGAGTACGTTACTTTTTCTTCATCTTGCTTAATCGGTTGGATATTCCCTGCAATGAGTTCTGGAATGGTTTCTAATAGTAAATCACGACCTAGTACGCTTAAGCGGTCAAATAACGTCCCTACATCATCGGCTCTTGTTATTGGCAAGGAACGCTGCTTTAAAATATCTCCTGCATCCATTTTCTTTTCCATATACATAATTGACACACCGGTTTCTTTTTCGCCTTTTATTAATGAATAATGTACTGGAGCGCCCCCACGGTATTTTGGCAATAATGAAGCATGGACATTAATCGCACGATATTTAGGCACTTCTAATAATTTAGTTGGTAGAAATTGACCAAAGGCAGCTGTCACAATTAAATCTGGTGCTAACGCGATGATTTCTGCCATTTCAGGAGAACCACTAATTTTTTCAGGTTGTAAAACTTTTAAATGATGCTTCAATGCCGCTGCTTTGACTGGCGGAGGAGTTAAGATTTTTTTACGACCGACTGGGCGGTCTGGTTGCGTAACTACTGCAAGAATTTCATAGTTTTCCTCAATTAAAGCTTCTAATATTGGAACTGAAAATGCAGGCGTTCCCATAAAAACGATTTTTGTCATCTTACTCTTCTCCTTCCATATAGGCTTCCAAGTCTTCAGGGGCTATTGGATCAATAATTTTATCGGTAAATAATTTGCCATCTAAATGTTCGATTTCATGTTGAAAAGCTCTTGCGAGATAATCATCGGCTTCAACTTCGTATTCTTCACCTGTGCGGTCAAAGTAACGAACGACCACGCGGTCAGCTCGCTCAACCGTTCCGTAGACTTCCGGGAAGCTTAAGCACCCTTCTACATCAATGCTGCTACCAGATGATTCAATGATTTCTGGATTGATCATTTCAAATAAACCCGTATCTTCGTCTAATTCAACAATAGCGATTCTTAGCTCTTGATTGACCTGAGGGGCTGCAATACCAATGCCATCATGTTGAATCATTGTGTCGTACATATCTTCAAGTAGTTGGATGATTTCATCTGTAATTTCTTTGACTCTCTTCGTAGGGGTTTCTAAAATTTCATCTGGGTATTTCACTACTGGTAAAACGGCCATTATAGATTCCTTCTTTCTGCTAATTCGCTTTAAATAAAGTGCATGGGTTCAGAATCAATACTGACTTGTAACCCTTTTGCCATTTCTCGTTGCGATTGATTTAAAAGTTCATGTAACGTTGTAAACAACTGGGGTTCATTTTTATATTTGATAATCGTTTGATAATAGTAGCGATTATTAACACGAGCCACTGCTTTGGGTGTTGGTCCTAAAAGAATTGTCTCGGGCTTTATAACAGGTTTAATCACCTGAATAATGTCTTGCATTTTTTTGGCTGCCTTTAGCTCTTCTTCATGACTTGTGGTAATGAGAATTGTAAAGTAGTAAGGCGGATAGCCGCCACGATGTCTTAAAAGCATTTCATGTTGATAAAAATGATCGTAGTCATGTTCTTTTGCGAGTTGTATTGCATAATGTTCTGGATTGTAGGTTTGGACAATGACTTCACCAGTCAGTTCAGCACGTCCTGCTCTTCCACTAACTTGAGTGAGGAGTTGGAAAGTTCGTTCGCTTGCTCTAAAATCGGGTAACCCTAGTGCTGTATCAGCATTGATAACACCCACTAAGGTAATGTTAGGAAAGTCGAGTCCCTTTGCAATCATCTGTGTACCCAATAAAATATCTGCTTCGCCATTGCCAAAGGCCGTTAAAAGCTTTTCATGAGCCCCTTTTTTTCTAGTTGTGTCGACATCCATTCGAATCACAGAAGCTTCTGGAATCAGCGTTAGTAACTCTTCTTCAATTTTTTGAGTCCCTGTGCCGTAATAACGGATTTTGTGCCCTTTACAGCTTGGACACGTATGGGGAATTCCTTCTTCATGCCCGCAATAATGGCATTTCATTGTCTTCGTGTCCATGTGAAGCGTTAATGAAATATCACAATTTGGACAAGGCAATACAAAGCCACAATCGCGACACATCACAAAGGAAGAATAGCCGCGTCTGTTCAACAATAACACGATTTGTTCTTTTTTGGCAATGCGTTCTCGGATTTTTTCTTGTAAAACTAATGAAAAGCTACTGCGATTTTGTTTTTTGACTTCTTCTCGCATATCCACAACTTCAACTTCCGGCAATGCTTTTTGATTTGCTCGCTCAGTTAGTTCAAGCAATGTGTATACTTTTTTTTGCGCTCTAGCACGGGACTCCAAGGAAGGCGTCGCGCTTCCTAAGATTACTGGGCAGTGATGATACTCACTACGCCATAATGCGATGTCTCGTGCATGATAACGAGGGCTTTCATCTTGTTTGTAGGTAGCTTCGTGTTCTTCATCTATAATAATAACGCCGATATTTTCAACTGGTGCAAAAATAGACGATCTTGCCCCGACTACAACCTTCGCTTCGCCTCGTTCAATCTTACGCCATTCGTCATACTTTTCACCCACTGATAATCCGCTATGCAAAACAGCTACCGCTTCGCCAAAACGCCCTTTGAAATGATTGACCATTTGCGGAGTCAATGCGATTTCAGGTACTAGCATTAATGCACTCTTACCTCTTTTAAGTGTTTCAGCAATGGTTTGTAAGTAGACCTCTGTTTTGCCACTACCTGTGACGCCTTTTAAAAGGAAGGTTTCGTTGCGATCTTCTGTAACAGCTTTTAAAATCGGGGCTAACGCTACTGCTTGACTTGACGTTAACGTAAATGCTTCTGTTTGTGCAAACTCTTTATCTTTAAATGGATCACGGTACACTTCAGTTTCAAAAATTTCTATCCATTTTTTATTAGCGCCTTCTCTTAAAACAGCAGAAGTCAACTCTGTTAATTGGGTAATTTCTTCCACACTGGTTGTTTTCTCACCTAAAGTTTCAAGAAAATCTAGTAATTGATGTTGTTTAGGTCCTCTTTTCCCTAGCGTATCATGGGCTTCTTTGATTTCAGTGAATGTTAATAAATTTTTGACCATCCGCTTCTTCTTCGTTCGGGCTTGATTTTTTACAACATAAATCACTTCAACAAGTTGTTGTTGTTTTAACTTCATTAGAGGAACTAGCAACTCTTTTTCTTCGGCTTCTTCCCAGCTGATTTCTAGGTTGTCTTTAAAGAATTTTTGAATGTCTGGATCGATTGATTCTGAGACTAGACGAATTTTTTTCTCGTATTTCGCCTTCATCACGCTTGGCAACATCGTTTGCAAACAGGTAATTTGAAACGCAAACGTAGTGGCTGCCATATAGGTGCCTAGGGATAGCATTTCTTCGTTCAAAACGGGTGTTAAGTCCATCACGTTGTCAATAAATTTAAGGGTGCCTTCATAATCTGTTGAGTGTTGAATTTCCACTACAAACCCTTGAACTTTTCTGCCACCTTTACCAAATGGAACTTCTACTCGCATTCCACGTTTTAATTGACTTTCAAATGCTTCTGGAATGCCATAATCATAAGGTCGATTTGTTTGCATTGTTGGCACGTCAACAATCACTTTTGCAATGGAAACCATGTTTTCTCACACCCTTTATTTCTTGATTTTTGATAATGCCACTTGTAGAATTTCATCAGCAATTAAGTCTTTGCTACGTACGGAAATAGGAACCGGTTCTTCATCGTTTGAGAAAATGATTACTTCATTGGTGTCTGAATTAAATCCCGTGTCACTTTTTGAGACATCATTTGCAACGATCATATCCGCTTTCTTTTTAGCTAATTTTCCTTTGGCGTATTCTTCTAAATTGGTTGTTTCTGCTGCAAACCCAATTAGTAATTGGTGGGTCTTCATTTTGCCTAACGTCGCTAAAATATCGGTGGTCTTTTCTAATTCTAAAGTAAGCAAGGACTCCGTTTTTTTTATTTTTTCTTTCGCTTCTTGAATTGGTCGATAATCTGAAACGGCAGCTGCCATAATTACGATATCGCTTGTTGCAAATCGTTCTAGGACGGCTTGCTCCATTTCCTGTGAGGATTCAACAATGACTCTCGTCACATTAACGGGTAAAGGCAACTTGCTTGTTGTGCTGATTAAAGTTACGTCAGCACCTAATAAGCTCGCTGATTTTGCTAAGCTGTATCCCATTTTCCCTGAGGAATCATTAGTAATAAATCGAACTGGATCAATTCGTTCTTTGGTCCCACCAGCTGTGATGATGACTTTTTTAGTTGATAATGGCAAATCCATTTGTTGTTCCAATAATCCAGCTTCAATAAATGCTAAAATTTCATCTGGTTCAGGTAGGCGACCTTTTCCAACATAGCCTTCTGCTAAAAAACCAGTATTTGGTTCAATAATCATTCGTCCATCAACTTGTAAGGTAGTTAAATTGCGGACAGTTGCCGGATTTTCAAACATGTGTTGATTCATTGCAGGTGCGATAAAAATCGGGGCTGTTGTCGCTAAAAGAGCGGTTGAAACGAAGTCATCTGCAATTCCGTTCGCCATTTTGGCAATGATATTAGCGGTTGCCGGAGCTACGACAGCTAAATCACACCAATCAGCCAAGTGAATATGTGCGACTTCTGAACTCACCTTTTCATCAAAAGTATCTAGGTAAACGTCATTTTTACTTAACACTTGAAAAGTCAATGGTGTGACAAATTCAGTGGCAGAAGCAGTCATGGCTACTTTTACATCTGCTCCTGCTTTAATAAATTTCCGCACCAAATCACAAACTTTATAAACAGCAATGCCACCTGTAACATAGACGGCAATTTTTTTGTTTTTTAACATACCCAACAACTCCCTTGTTTGAACTCATTCTTTTCTATTTTACTAAAAAAAAGTTGTTTTGTCTTTGGAATTCCGTTAAAGTCTTGGTTAAACTTTTTTAGCATGGATTTAGAATAGAAAAGAAGCAAAAGCGCACAAACTCGCCTTTGCTTCTTCTCGTTGAATTTCTTTATTTAATCGTTTATTCTTCTGGTCCAACAGTTGTTGGATCAATGACTAAGTCTCCTGCTTCTACTTCTTCCAAAGCGCGGCCGACATTTTTATAAGATTGGTACTCTTCTAACATTGGCATTGCGTTGTCATGTAACTCATGAGCGCGTTTGCTGGCTAAAATCACCAATGAATATTTTGAATCGATTTTTTCTAGTAAGCTATCAATAGACGGATGTAACATCATAATTTCCTACAACTCCTCAATCATTTTTTTATAGCGGTGAAGCACTCGTGAAACTTTTAAGTGTTCACTTTCAATAATTTGTTTGATATTGCGTACGGCATTTTCCACTTCGTCATTTACAACGGCATAATCGTATAAACGCATCATTTCAATTTCTTCTACCGCTTTTTTCATACGTTCTTCGATCACAGACATCTCATCTGTTCCTCGTCCTACGATTCTAGACTTTAATTCGACTAAGTCTGGTGGCGTTAAAAAGATAAAAACACCTTCTGGCATTTTTTCTCGAACTTGCAACGCTCCTTGAACTTCAATCTCTAAAAAGACATCTTTTCCACTTGCTAATGTTTCTTCAACATATGAAAGTGGAGTCCCATAATAATTGCCGACATACTCAGCATACTCTAATAAGCCGCCATTTTCAATCAAAGTTTCAAATTCTGCTCTTGTTCGAAAGAAATAATCAGTTGCATCAACTTCGCCAGCACGTTTATTTCGCGTTGTCATGGAAATTGAATATTCAAAATTGTTGTCTTCATTTTCAAAAATTGCTTGTCTTACTGTTCCTTTACCAACACCTGATGGTCCTGATAAAACAATTAACAAACCGCGTTCTGTCATAATGTCTCCCACTCCATTGTCTCATTTAATTCGTTTCTATTATTCAATGTTTTGTACTTGTTCTCTAATTTTTTCAAGTTGTGTCTTCATTTGAATGACCGCATCTGTCAATTGAATTTGAGTTGCTTTTGAGCCAATTGTATTTACTTCACGGTTCATCTCTTGAATCAGAAAATCAAGCTCACGTCCAATAGGAGTATCTTTTCCTAATAATACACGCAATTGAGCAAGATGGCTATCAAGTCGCTCTAATTCTTCGTGAATGTCGGCTTTTTCTAACAACAAGGCTAATTCCGTTAACAGTCTTGGTTCATCAACGAATCCTCCTGCAACTTCCATTAACTTGGTACTCAAACGTTTTTGATAATAGGCTTCAAAGCTCTCCGTATGGGTGGCAACTTCTTGAACTCCTTTTTCAAATTCAAACAAGTGATTCGTTAAGTGTTGTTTTAATCGCTCGCCTTCCGCTTTACGACTAGTGACCAATTCAATTAACGCTTGGTACATGGCTTCTTGAATCAAGTTCATCAAATCATCGTTGGCTATTTTTTTCTCTTCAATCGCTAAAAAATCACCTGTGGCAATTAATTGAGTTAAGCTAGGTGTAAAATCAATTCCTTGTGCTTGGTATTTTTTATTCGCTTCTGCAACAAATCCAACAGCTTCTTCAATCAACGACCAATTAACTTGGAGTTGTTTTTGATTTTCTGCGGTTTGTTTTAAATTGATGTAAACTTCAACACGCCCTCGTTTCAAAGTAGCTGTAATTTGTTTACGAATCTCACTTTCAAAGGCATTTAATTCTTTTGGAAAACGACTAATGACTTCTAAAAATCGATGATTGATAGATTTAATTTCAATATCAATTTGGTAAGCAGCTGAGTGAATTGAATGCCTGCCAAATCCTGTCATACTTTTCATAAAGAACCTTCTTTCTCTTACATATCTTTTAAGTGTTCTTTTAAAACAGTGATTTCTTCGTTGGTTAAGGTCAAGCCTTTTCCCATTTTTTCATGATCTGGCGCCCAGTCACGAATATCAAACTTAGGAGGATTGCCATTCCAACTGACCAAATTAAATTCTTTTCGCCACCCTTTTGCATTTTCAGAAAGTACAGCGATTTCTTCCATTATTTCATATGAAAATTCTTTTGCCATCCTTATCACCTCAATTAAAATCAAGCTTTATTACAGTTTCCTTGAATTTGAAACTCACCAAATAGTGTACCATAAAATCAATGCTGGTGACAGTTCTTTTTTAGTTGGTAAAGGTAGACTGCCATTAAGAACGCGATTGGTTTGCGCTCAATTAAAAATTGTTTGCGTTTTGACTGTAGCAAGCTGGCTTGATGTTGTTCTAATTGTTCTAAAAAGTAAACGGTCATTTTGACATTCGAAATAAAGGGCAACATTTCAGAATAAGCTGCTAGCCATTCGTCTCCACTATAAATACGATTGCTTTCGTCTAGCTCAAAGAGTGTTGTAGAATCGATTTGACTGGCAATTTTTTCAAATTTAGTGAGTACGGCTTGGTTAAACTCGTCAAAAGAATAAATTTTGACGGGATTAATGCGTAGCATTTTACCTGTTAATTCGTGAATGGCAAAGCTTAGCTCACGTTTACCTACTCGCCCTTTAAAACTTAACCGTAATTTTTTTAATAAGAAGCGTTGGGTATCTTTATTGGTAAGATACGTCTTTAAAAAAGGTTCTTGGTCGCTGTGTATTAGTTTACGCGTTGTTTCATAAAATTTTTTTTCGTGGCCTTCAAAAGAATCATTCTCAAATGCGTACCAACTGCCTTGTAGTTTGTCATAGGCTTTCAACGTTTCTAGATAGCCTAATCCAATATTCAGTTCAGATCGAGCACCATCAAAAAGCAAAATCGTTCCTAAGGACCATTTGCTAGACAGTTCGCAAACCGTTGCTTCCGTTGGAACTTTCACTTTTTTCGTTATTCCTGGACCTTTGACATCAACGATAATAAAATCTGTCGCACCTTTTTTTATCGCTAAATCAATGGGAATATTGTCATGATAACCACCATCTACATAGCTTTTGTCTCCAATTTTAGTAGGTTGCATCATTGGGAAAAATGAGGCACTTCCTAGTAAATAAAGATTGACGTATCCTTTAGGAATCTCATCTAAAAAGAATGACGCTGACCGCATCGTTGGAAACTCCGTCAATGCAATACCAAACTCAATCCCTCGATGACGCATTCGTTCTTCATCTAATAAAGGATCAATAATATTGGTTTTCAAAGGATTCGCACTAATACCTTTGTTTCTAAAGGCATCTAATAAAAATTGACGAACTACTTTACGATACCCTTTGAAATCATCAATATTTCCTGAAAAATCAATGTCTAGTACATGATTGGTTTCAATAGCTTCCCACATTTCACGAGCCGCTTCATAATCTCCTTGAACAATCAGTCCGCCGTTTAAGGCACCAACTGAAGTACCTGTTACCACTTGAAAGTCGATTCCTAATTCCAATAAGCCTTGCCAAACGCCAATTTGATAAGATCCTCTTGCACCACCGCCGCCTAAAACAAGCGCTGTTTTCCGATTTTCTTGGCTTTGATTTTTCATTAGTTCTCCTCATTTCTTAAGTGACATTTATCCTATAATTGTTGTTTCCTCTGGATATCGAATTTTCCCAGTGTGGGTTGTGTCTTTTTTGATAAGCGATAATAAGATTGTAAAAATACCCACTCGACCAATAAACATCAGTCCCATAACTAAAAACTTGCCAATATCGGTCAATTCTGACGTTAATCCTAGCGTTACCCCCACCGTTCCAAAAGCAGAGAAAACTTCGAAAATAATGTATTCAATCCCCACATTTTCTGGCAAAGTTTCTGTAATACTCAACAATACAATCGCCGTTGTAATGATTGACATTGTTGTAAAAAGTAGAACAAATGCTCGATTGACAATTTTTATATTAATCGTACGTCCTAAAAATTGCGTTTCTTCTTTTCCTTTAAAAATCGAGAGGGCATGAATAACCAACACACCAAAAGTGGATGTTTTGAGTCCGCCTGCGGTTGAACCAGATGAACCACCGATATACATGAAAAAGCAAGTTAATAAAATACTCGCGTAACTTAGATCGTTATACGAAATACTGTTAAAGCCCGCGGTTCTAGGTGTAATGGCTAGAAATAACGTATTCATCATGCGGTCGAACCAATTTAATGAGCTCATTTGACCTAAATTGCCTTCTATTAATAAAAATAAAACAAAGCCACTCATAAGCAATAACGATGTTACGATTAGTGTTAATTTGGTGTGAAAGGAAAAGCGCTTATTTTTTTTATAGGTCAACAAATCACGCCAGACAATAAAACCTAGTCCACCTGCCACAATTAATAAACTTAAGACCAGTAATACATAGGGATTTTTTTGAAAAGATTCCAAACTGTTGCCAAATAAATCAAATCCCGCATTACAAAATGCCGAAATAGCATGAAAAACGCTGTAAAAAATGCCTTTTCCAATACCATACTTAGGGATAAAGTCTATCATTAAAAGTAGTGCTCCTAATAGCTGAACACCAATAGAGAATTTCAAGATATAAATAACTAAATTAATACCACCTGATAGTTCGTCAATGTTTAACGCTTCTTTCATAATAATGCGCATTTTTAAATTGACTTTTCTTTTTGATAGAAAAAGAATAAAAACGGTAAAGGACATGAACCCTAGACCGCCAATCTCGATTAACAACATGATAATTAATTTACCTGCCAAACTCCAATGAAGCGCAGTGTTTAGCGTAACTAAACCTGTTACACAAACAGCTGAAGTTGCGGTAAACAGGGCATCAATTAAATTGGTGGGTTGATGATTGCTGGCTGCAAAAGGCAACGACAATAAAAAGCCCCCAATCAAAATGGTACTTAAAAAACCTAATGATAAAAATTGAACAGGAGATAATTGCCAATAAGAGTGTTTTAATTTATTTTTTCTTAACATTTAATTGCTCCTTGATTAAAATGATGAACTTAATTATTCGACTCTTTTTGAACCGAATGAAAAAATAGCAATCGAACCAAATCCCGTATGACTTGCAATGGTTGGACCAAAAGAATAGACAAGAACGTCTTTAACATCCAGACGGTTTACTAATTCTAATTTTACTTGCTCAGCTTCTTCCGGCACACCTACATGACCTACTAGAATCGTTTGCTCAGTTGGATTTTGAATGCCTTCAACGGTTTTATCAATCAAATAATTCAACGAACGTTTCCGTCCACGAACTTTGCTAATTGGAACCAGACCGCCTGCTTTATTGACGATAATAATCGGCTTTACGTTTAATAACGAGCCCATTGTTGCTGCTACCGATGAAATGCGGCCCCCTCTTTCTAAATGTTTCAAGTCGTCCACAGTCACCCATGAATGGAGGTTCATTTTATTTTCTTCTACCCAACTAGCAACTTCTGACAAGCTTTTTCCTTGATCTTTTAATAAGGCTGCTTGGTAGACTAATAATCCTTCTCCTAGACATGCTGCTTTTGTATCGATTACAGTGATATTGACTGTTTGAAACTCTTCTTTCAGCATTTCGACAGCAGCTAATGCGTTATTATAGGACCCACTTAAAGCTGAAGAAAAAGCTAAATATAGAACGTCCTGTTGTTTTTCAACAAATGGTTTAAACCTTTCATAGTAGGTTCCAATATTGATTTGAGATGTTGTCGCTAGTTTCCCGTTTTTTAAATCTTGAAAAAAAGCTTCCTTATCAAACGTTTTGCCTAAATCATCCACTAATTCTTTCCCTTCTAATTGAATGGTCATACTAATAATGGCTATTTGATGTTCTTCAACAAATGATACTGGCAAGTCTGAACACGAATCGGTTATTAATTGAAAACTCATTTCTCTCACTCCTCTAAACACTTACAAAATTTACCTCTATTATTGCATGTTTTCGCCTAAAATTATACTCTTCCAAAAATAAAAAAGAAAAAGCTTGCAAAAGTGAACATTTGTTCGTATAATAGATTTAACAAACAAACGTTCGGAGGTTTTAATCATGGAAAACTATTTTGCAACAAGTCAGCTTCGCCCTTTTAGTTTTTTACAAAAGAAAGTCACTGTCGGTCATAAGGAAACTCTTCAAGTTCACTCACAAATGCCACAAGCACAAATTCTTTTTTTCTTAAACCAAGCCTATCAAAAAAGAAAACCGATCGTCATCCAAGTTAATAAAACCAAACACATTCTTGCAATTAATGAACATACAGGTATTCTTCGTTATTCTCCAACGGAGCAACATCGTGCTATCTTAGAGAGCTCAAACCAAAACACAACCTATATGATTGATTTTAAAGACATCCGTCATATACGTATAGCAAATTAAAAACCTGAGATTGAAGTGGGTCATACAAAAACTAGATCTTATACGCTAGCTTTTCGTATCCACGTCTTTCTCAGGTTTTTTTATTTAAAATAATCATGTTCTTTTAAAAATTTTTCTGCGACTACACTTGGTTCCATTAAATCATTGTCTACTTGATAATTCAATTTCTGCATTGTTTCAGTGGAAATTTTCCCATCCAATCTTTCTAAAACTGGCGCAAGTTTAGGATATTTTTCTAAAATTTGTTTTGTTGCAACTAAACTGGCATCATAGGGTGGGAAAAAGTGCCGATCATCTTCTAAAATCTGTAGATTGTAACTGCCAATTCGGCCATCTGTTGAATAGCCGAGGACAACATCCATTTTACCAGCAGCTAATGCGTCATAAACTAACCCGATTTGCATTGGATACACTCGCTTAAAGTCAAAACCGTATTCTTTTGTAAAGGCAGGATAGCCATCTCCTTCACGTTTTAGCCAAGTGGTATCAACACCTGCTTCTAGTTGGTTCGCCACCGCTTTTAAATCACTAATTGTTTTTAACTGGTATTTTTCAGCGGTCTCTTTCGTGACCATAAAAGAAAAACTATTCGCAAATCCATAAGAAGGAAAGTAAACATGATCATATCGTTTAGCAAATTCTTTTTTCACAATTTGGTAGGCTTTTTTTGGATCTTTTTCAGCAGGGAGTTGCAACAACGTCGTTAAATCTGTTCCTGAATATCGAGCAGCGGCAATGTCTGCATCTCCATTTAATAAGGCTTGATGGTTAATATTTGCAGAACCAAGATTATTGATTAAAATGACCGGTTCCTTTAATTCATGTTCAATCATGCCCCCAACAATACTCGCTAAAATCTGTGACTCTGAGGTTACGCCACCTGTCACTCTAATAGCTTCCCCATTTTTTCCATTACTAGATAAACCTGGCAAGCCACAACCACCTATTAGCAACATCAATAGTAATAATATACTTATTTTTTGATTTTTTTTCATTGTTTCACCTCCTAAGGTTTCACTCTTTTAATTTCAAAATAAAAAACGAATTCAGATCAGAATGAATCTGGTTCGTTTTTTATCACTATATTTTACTAGTTGCCTGTACGGGATCTAATTTCCGTTCGAAAAAGCCTAATACTAAGTCACTAATGATGGCCATAAAGGCAGTTGGCAATGCTCCTGCTAAAATAATGGCCGTTCCATCAGTAGCGTTGGTTCCTCTTGTAATGATATCTCCTAAGCCACCTGCTCCAATAAATGAACCAATTGCGGTAATTCCGATTGCGACTACGAGTGCATTTCGAATCCCTGCCATAATTACGGATAGCGACAGTGGCAATTCTACCATATAAAGAATTTGGAATTTCGTCATTCCCATTCCTTTTCCTGAATCTAAAATATTACGATCAACGCTTCTCAAACCTGTATAAGCATTCTTGATAATTGGCAGTAATGAATATAAAAAGACGGTCACAATAACAGTGTTGACGCCTAATCCTAAACCTAACATCAAAATAGACAACATTGCTAATGAAGGAATCGTTTGAATCACATTTGCCATACCAATGACCCAACTAGCTAATTTCGTATGACGGGCAATCCATATCCCAATGGGTATCCCAATCACGGCTGCAAATAATACACCATAAATCGAGATTAAAAAGTGGCGCATAAATTGGCTGAAAACATAGGAGCCATTTTGATTAAAATAATAAATCAATTGCTCAAATAAATTCATATTTTCCATAATTTTAGTTGTCTCCTTTGCTAAAATAATCGTGTTCTTTTAAGAAGTCTTGCGCAACAACTTCTGGTTCAATCAAGTCATTGTCTGCTTTGTAATTTAATTGTTGCATGGTTTTTGTATCGATTTTGCCTTCAAGCTTTTTTAAAATCCCGTTTAACTTAGGATAGGCTTTTAAAATAGCATCTGTTGCAACAGGACTGGCATCATAGGGTGGGAAAAATTTTAAGTCATCTTCTAAGACAACTAAATCATAACTTGCAATCCGACCATCTGTTGAATAGCCTAGTACCGCATCCATTTTTCCAGCAGCTAGTGCATCGTAAACTAACCCAATTTGCATTGGATAGACACGTTTAAAATCAAAACCATAGTCCTCTTTAAATGCACGATAACCGTCACCCTCTTTTTCTAACCAAGAGCTGTCTACACCTGCATTTAATTGATCGGCAACTTTTTTGAAATCGCTAATTTTTTTCAACTGATATTTTTCAGCAGTTTCTTTCGTGACCATAAAAGCATAGGTATTCGCAAAGCCATAAGAAGGGTAATATTTTTGTTTGTAGCGTTCTTCAAATTCTTTTACAACAATGTCCATTGCTTTTTTAGGATCTTTCTCGGCTGTCATTTGCAACGTTGACGTTAAATCCGTTCCCGTATAACGGGCAGCTGAAATATTCGCATCTCCATTTATCATTGCTTGATGGTTAATTGTTGTTGATCCTAAATTATTGATGACTTGAACGGGTTGATCGGTATAGTGTTCAACCATCCCTTTGACAATACCTGCTAAAATTTGTGTTTCCGTCGTTACGCCACCCGTCACTGTAATGGCATCTTTTCCCGCATCGCCACCTAATCCTGGCAAACTGCAACTACTCAGAACAAGTGCAACCAAGAAAAGTGCCACAATGTTCTTAAATTTTCTCATTGTGTTCATTTTTGGTTTTCCTCCTAGTCATTTGTACGTAGTGAAATGGGTGTAATCCAGTGTTCGAGTTTTCCAAGTAAGAAATCAGCTAATAAGGCTAAGATTGTTACCGGAATTGTCCCACCGATAATCAGTGCTGGTTTATAAAGATTTAATCCATTGAAGATAAAGTCGCCTAAACCACCTGCTCCAATGTACGAAGCTAAGGTTGCCCAAGCAATGACGTATACGGCACCTAAACGGATACCTGCCATAATCACAGGTGCTGCTAGTGGCAATTCAACCATTCGAATGGACTGAAAATTTGTCATGCCCATTCCCTTAGCAGCATCTTTTAAATTGGGATCAACATTTTTTACTCCTAAATAAGTATTTCTTAAAATAGGAAGCAAGGAATAGATAAAAAGTGCTACGATAGCGGGAAACTTCCCAATCCCAAAAATTGGAATCATTAAGGCTAATAACGCTAGCGATGGTACCGTTTGTAATACACTTGCAATTCCAATAACAACGGAAGCTGTTTTCTTTGTTCTAGTTAACAAGACGCCTAATGGCACTGCTACAATAATGCCTAGCCCGAGAGCCACTGCAGAAATATAAAGATGTTCCCACGTTTTAAGCAACAGCTCTGAGCCATAGGTATTTAAAAATTCAATCATTTTTTAGTTCCCCTTTCTACTCATTGCTTTCCTTAACTTCGACATTCTTTTCATTAGCTGGTACCGTTTCTTCTGAATCATCGTCTCCCCAAATAGTATCGTAAACGACATCTACTAGACTTGCTCTTGTAACAATCCCTACTAATTTTCCTGCTTCATCTACAACGGGTACATATTTAAGTCCACGTTTTAAAATGCGTTGAACCGTATCACGTAATAAGGAATCTTTGCGAACAAAGAAAACGTTCTTACTCATAATATCCCCTACACTTGTAGCTGTACGATGGTTGTAATCAATACTTTCAATATCAATATACCCTTTTAAAATCCCCGCATCGTCGGTTACCAACAACGTATCCACTCGTTTATCGCGCATCAAACGAATGGCTTCTGTTAATGATTTGCCTGGTGTAATGGAGATTGGTGTTTTCAACATCACTTGTTCAACGGTTTGAATATTCGGACGTGCTTGAATCAAACGATCATGCCCAATAAATTCTTCAACAAATTTATCAGCTGGTTCGCGTAAAATATTATCTGGCGTGTCAAATTGAACCACTCGACCTTCTCGCATAATCACAATTCTGTCTGCAAGCTTAAGGGCTTCATCCATATCATGGGTTACAAATATAATGGTTCTTCCCATTTCTTGTTGCAACTGTTTGACTAAATCCTGTAAGGCTTCACGGGTAATAGGATCTAGCGCACCAAAAGGTTCATCCATTAAAATGATGTCTTGATCGGCTGCTAACGCACGAACAACTCCAATCCGTTGTTGCTGTCCACCAGATAATTCAGATGGGTAACGTTCAAGAAAGTCATTTGGTAAATCAACCAGCTTGATTAAACGATCTGCAATCTCTTTACGTTTATCTTCTGGCCATTTTAATAATTTAGGAACAAGAACAATATTTTCACGAATTGTCATATGTGGCATTAATCCGATTTGTTGAATGACGTACCCAATCTTGCGGCGCAATTCCACTGGATCTATCTTGGCAATGTCTTCTCCATTGATTAAAATTTGTCCCGATGTTGGTTCAATCATCCGGTTGATCATTCTCATCGTAGTTGTTTTCCCACTACCACTGGTACCGATAAACGCAATAAATTCGCCTTTTTCAAAATTTAAATTGACGTCATCAACTGCTTTTTTTCCACCTTTATAAATTTTTGAAACATTCTTGAATTCTAACAATCGATTCACCCCATTAGTTTTTTATTATTTTTGCATAAATAAACAAAAAGAAATATGTCTTCTCTTCCATTATCCATGAAAAAGTCCTATCTTTCAAATCAGACACACTGAAATCACTAAATTTTATCAAAAAAAACGCATAAATCAACTCTTTTGTGAAGTAAGATTTATACGTTTTCGGTAGAAAATTATGCAATTTTTTATAAGATGGGTGACAATAATCTGGAGAATTCTTGTTTAAATTTCATCCAGCGACTTTGCTGATCTAGTAACTCTTTTGTTAATAAATGACATTTTTCAATGTCTTTTTCGTAAATTTGTTTTAAATCTTGTGCGATTACAGGATCATAAATGAAGGCATTGACTTCAAAGTTTAATTTAAAACTTCTAAAATCAAGGTTTGCTGTACCAACTGAAGCAATTTCGCCATCAATTACCATTGTCTTCGCATGTAAAAAGCCGTTATCATAAATATACACCTTCGCACCCGCATTTACCATCTCGCCTGCAAAATAAGTGGTTGCTCTGTATACGAATGGATGATCTGGCTTATTTGGAATCATAATCCGTACATCAATTCCAGACATCGCAGCTATTGTAATAGCATCTAACACACTGTCATCTGGAATAAAATAGGGCGATTGGATATAAATCGATTCTTTTGCCATACTAATCATCTTTAAATAGCCTTTTTTAATTTGTTGCAATTCTGAATCTGGTCCGCTAGAGACAATTTGCATATTGGTTTTTCCGTGATTTTTGCTTAATGGAAAGTACTCTTCTTTGTAATCAAATTTTTGTTTGACGACAGCTGCATTCCAATCCATTAAAAATCGACTTTGTAAAGCCAAAACGGCATTCCCCTCAATGCGAAGATGCGTATCACGCCAATAACCAAATTTTTTCACTTTCCCTAAATATTCATCTCCGATATTAAAGCCGCCAATATAGCCGACTTTCCCATCAATAATCACAATTTTACGATGATTTCGATAATTCAAACGCAAATTGATAATCGTCCAATGAGAACCAAAGAAGGGTTCTGCTTTGCCACCTAATTTTTCTAAATTCTTAAAAAAGCGATGCTTGGTTGAGCGAGAACCCATCGCATCATAGATAACTAACACTTCAACACCTGCTGCAGCTCGTTCTTCCAATGCTGCTAAAACTCGATTTCCTAGCTCATCTTGATGAAACGTATAATACAACAAATGAACATGGTGTTTGGCTTGTTGGATATCCTGAATCAAATGATCAAATTTTTCTTTTCCATCGGTAAAAATCTTCAATTCATTTCCTTTGGTTAAAATCGATTCATCGCTTTCCAAAAATAAACTTGCCATTTCTTTTGTGTTTTCATTACTTTGTTTGCTTGACAGCAATTCATCTTCCGCAAGCATTTCTTTTTGAGCCAAAACAAGCTCACTCATTCCAATGCTCTCCTGCGTCTTAATATCAAAAATTTTCTCTCGAGAGATTTTTTTACCAACAAAAAGATACGCAATAAACCCAATTCCCGGTAATAAAACAAGAACCAGCAACCATGCCCACGTGGCTGCAATATCCCGCTTTTCACGAAAAACTGTAATGATAGCTAAAAAAATATTAATCAATGTCACAAGTGCGATAACAAGTAAAATCGTATTCATAAAACCCTCCTTTAAACGAACTTAATTCTTTATTATCTTACTATGAAGTTTTTCTTTTAGCTACTAAAATCTTATCTCATTTATAAAAATAATTCTTTTTCTAATAAAAAAAGGACCCGTTAAAAGTCCCATTTTTTACCCTTTATTTTTTTACCCAACTTGTTTCTTTTGAAAGAAATAGATGAGGGGCTGTAGCAGCCACAATCACTAAAACAACACTGGTGACAATTGCTGTTGCCAATGCGCTTCCCCCATTCATAATAAAGGAAAACCAAACCGCACTCATTCCCTTAGGAGCATAACTTCCCCAAAAATAAAATCCTGCTACGAAATGCCAAAAGAAGCGGGCGAATGTTCCAATAAATGTTCCCACTATAATATAGCTTACCATTTTCCCACGTTGCCTAGTCACGATTGATTCTCTTACTTGACTGGCTACTACGCCTGCAAATCCCGTAAACATAAACGCGATAAAATATTCGATAAAGCCTTGTAGTAAATTTAAAATAGCCACATTTCCAACTAAAAAATGCAGAACGCCCCATAAAAATCCAGCAACAATTCCTGCTGCTACTCCCCTTCTAAAACTAAAAAGAATAAGCGGGATCATTCCTAATGAGACGGTAAAATTTGCTCCGATATTTGTTGGTAAAAATGACAAAACGATTGCAAGTGCCGCACAAATCGTTCCTTCAATCCAGACATTTAACTTTGTTTTGGACATGAAAAACTCCTCCTTTGAGTGTGTTGAACAGTGCCACACAACAAAGGAGGAGCTGAATGATCATTTCTATCATCATCGCCCCGTCACAATTCCTACGCTCGTACTAACGAACAGGTTCGAAGGGTTAGAATCCACTTGATTCAATCTCAGCCGCATTTGCAGCACCCCTTTGTGATGGGTGTTCTATTAATTTAGTTTACGTTCTTTATCATACCAAGCCTTTTTTCATTCGTCAACTTTTGAAGTTATTTTAAGTGTCCAGCTAAATAAGCTATTTTTGCAAAATCCTTTTGATTATTTTTCTGATTTCGGTAGCTATCTTTAGAAGAAGCTTGATATAGTTGATAATATTGAGTGGCATTTAACAGTCCATAACGTATCCCTTGATCTTCTATTTGCTTAATATCATCTAAGGCAATTCCTGCAAATTCAGGCAGTGTATCAATAACTGCAAATTCAACTCGCAAGGTTCCTTTTTCAAAAGCATGCTCGTGTAAATCAACCAATGAAAAACCTAATCCTTCAAGTTGTTTTTTTACTTCTTCCCATTGGTAAATGATTTCTTCAACCGGAGCTGACCATCCCCTGCTATCTCCTGGAATATGTATATCAATATCGCCAACATCCCAATTTTTAGTTGTTACAATCTCAAGACCTAGGGAGCCCATTAAAACTGGAACAATTCCACAGTCATTTAGTTGTTTGGCAACGGATAAAAACACTGAATATTTTGGATTTTCATAACCATACGCTTTCATTCTATCCTCTCCTATTAAATAATTTTTCCCAATTGTTTTTTGCGTTGATACAAGCTTAACAAGGCTATTAAAAACCAATAAATACTTATTAAATAAATACTCGCAACAAATTGTAATTTGCCGTTTACCATGATTGGTTCTATTTTATAGTGGGTTACCGTTACGGCGAAGGCTGTGATACTCATAACAAAATAAAATAAAATCATGCTTTTTTTAATACTCGCTTCATGACCCAGCGCACCTTTCCAACTCGTCATTACACCAAAATAAAAGGAACTAAACAACAATAAAATCCATGTTTCTAAACGATTGGTTTCCGCCCATTGAAAGCCAATTCCAGTCAGAAATTGACTCACAAAAAACAACCCAATAAACATTAAAAATGAATAGTAGCCATATTGATACCTTAGATTTTTACGATCTTTTCTCAACAATTCACATCACTCCTTTTATTCAGTATAAGGAAACAGAAAGGAAAATACAATGCGTTTTTTAATAGCTTTATTCGCTACAATGCTAATTCTCATCTTGATAAATAAATGCCTTCACTTGATTTTGTACCTTTGAATTATCTAACAAGTCACTATGACCGGTTTGTTTGCCAGTAATGATGCTTTCTTGATAGCCTGCCACTTGCTTTTTGATAAATAGCCGACTCGCAAATGCGCTTTGTACAGGAACTACGCCATCACTATGCGTCTCATTTTTTTCTTGATCTCCAGCTAGTGCCAAAACTTTTAACGACGAAGGCAATTGCGTTTGTTTTTCAATAAAATTAGTTAATAGATGGCTCGCTTTTTTCACTTCTGTAAAGGCTAGATTATTGTCGTTATATTCGGATTTTGTATCATTAAATGGCGTTGCAATGGTTATCAAGCGATTCATTTGGGGCTTTGAGGTTGTTTGATAGTTCTCTAAATAAGTCGCTAAGACTAATCCTCCATTTGAATGACCCACAGCATCAAAAGTCGAAAACGGGTATTTCTTTTTGACGTCTAGCACTACGTTTTGAAACCATTTCGCTTCAATATCTACTGCTTTTTCGGTATTGTCTTCAAAACCGACAACGATAAAAGGGCGCTCACTCCTTTTTTTCAATTGATTTAAATAGTGAATCCCGCCATCTTTTTTAACTTGAATTTTTAGGACTGCGTTGCTAGTCACCTGTTCCTCCATCAACGATTCCGTAAAGCTATTAAAACGTTTATTCGTTGCATTCGTTCCTGGTATCAAAAAAACAGGATTTTTTGCAGGTTGTGCTTCAGTGGGAACTTTAGGAAGTTGCTGTTGTTGGTAAAATCGAATTCCAAAATAGCTTGTTGCAAGGAACGTTATAAGGACAAGGGCAAGCCCTTTGAAATTCATCTTCACCCACTAACCCCTCCTTTTGCTTCCTGCTAATAATAAATTTTAAGGTATTTTCGTTTTTCCACTTCATCGAAGCCTTCCACCATATCCTTTTCCGTTAACTGATTGACATCTTTTACAACAATTGAAATGTTGTTATTGATTTTGATTTTATTTTTGACTTTTTTAGAAAAAGCTTCTTTATTTTTCTCATTTACTTTAAAATTATCAGGAAACGTCACTGCATGGGTTTTTTCATAGTTTGCAACGACTGTCTTAAATTCTTCTTGCTTTGATTCTTCTACCAGCGTATCTGCAAAGTCTTCCAAATTGATTTCTGGCTGAACTTCTAAATATTCTTGCGCTTCTTTAATAAAAGTTGATTTTCCAACTAAGCTTTCATCGTCTTTTTTGACAAATTCCGCACAGATATTCACAAAACTTTCTGCTAATAGCGTGTCGTCTAGGACTTTTTCAATGCCTAAAAAATGTTGTTTCCAATACACACTTTCTCCCCTCGTTAAATTGTCTAATGCAACAACGCGGTAGCCATCTTTTTCCTGCAGGTTAAACACAATACAAGCTTTATCGATGTCTTTTTTAGTGATTCCTTTTTCATACCCAATCGTAACCGATTGCTGATTAAATTCGTTTTTTAAGAAAACTTCCTTATTTTCAACTTTAAAAATGCCAATCGCATCGGTTAATTCCCCTTCAATAATGCATTCGTTTAAATAAATCAACCACAAATCCCCTGATTTGACATTGGGATGGCTAGACGCTTCATACAGTTGCTTTAATAAATCAACCGACCCTTCAAAAAAAGAAGTTTCTTCATTAAAAATTTTACGAATGTAATTGTACGCTTCGTTATAATCTAAGCTTGTTGAGTGTGAAAAATGGTTTGTTGTTTCACTTTTAAAAGGAGATAAAAAAATCTCATTTAACACGGCGGTCATTTCTTCATCCAGTTCTTCAATAATATTATCTGCAATTTCATACCCTTGCTCTTGGGCTTTATTGCCTACAAAATGGACAATTATTTGACGCATTTTGGCATAAGAAAAATCAATCATTTTGTTATACACCTATTTCATTTGGATTCCCATTCGGGTTCAAAACTATTATACTCTATTTCTTTGCAGCTCGCTTCTACTTCAATAAAAAAATCAACTTTCCAACAGAGTGTAACTGTCAGAAAGTTGATGCTTTATTAATCCATCTTTAATAGTAAAGCGTTAAGTGCTACCACAACCGTACTCAATGACATTAAGACTGAACCGACCGCTGGGCTTAAAACGATGCCAATTGGAGCTAGAATTCCCGCAGCTAAAGGAATCGCAATAATATTGTATCCTGCGCCCCACCATAGGTTTTCAATCATCTTCCTAGTGGTGTTTTTGGCTAAGGATAGAAAATGTAGGGTATCTAGCGGATCACTTTTCACTAAAATCACATCTGCTGAATCAATCGCAATATCCGTTCCTGCACCAATTGCGATGCCAACATCTGCCTTGGCTAAGCTAGGGGCGTCATTTACTCCATCCCCTAACATCATCACAGTTTTCCCTTTTTGTTGATACGTTGCCACCATTTTTTCTTTTTCCTCTGGCAGGAGGTTCCCGTAGAATGTTTGAATTCCAACTTTGTCTGCAACCATTTTGGCTGCTGCTTGGTTATCGCCAGTCAACATTACTGGTTGAATACCTCTGTCCAATAATTCCTTAATAAATTGATAAGCATTTTCTTTGATTTTATCTCCTTGAGCAATTAACCCTATGACTGTTTCTTCAATCATGACATAACTAACAGAGTTTCCCTCCCCAGCTAATTGATTGAACTGTTCTTGATTAAATGCAACTTTTTGTTTCATCAAATAGGATGCGGTCACTATTTTTATATTTTGGTGATTGATTGTTCCTGATAATCCAACACCTGATATCGCTTGAACTTCACTAGCTGTTGGAAGTTTCACTTTTTCTTCCTCTACTCTTTTTAAAATACCCGTTGCTAAAGGATGACTCGATTTTTGTTCTAAAGCTCCTGCTATTTTTAAAATATCTAGTCTTGAATAGTCTGATTTGAAGCTTTCAATTGCAGTCACGCTAAAATCCCCTTCTGTTAAAGTTCCGGTTTTATCCATTAAGATGACATCCAATTTTTTCGCAGATTCAAGTGCATTTTTATTTCGGATCAATAACCCATTTTTAGCACCCAGTGACGTAGAACGTGCGGTAACTAAAGGAACTGCTAGTCCTAGCGCATGGGGACAGGCAATCACCAATACCGTCACCATTCGTTCTAAGGGCGTGTTGATTTCTTTCGTAATAAACAACCAACTTACAAATGCTAAAATCCCTACGCTCAGCGCTACATAAAACAACCATTTTGCTACTCGATCAGAAAGCGACTCTACGGCTGATTTTTCTTCTTTTGCACTACCAACTAAAGCCATTACTTGAGCTAGATAACCAGACTCACCCGTTCCAGTAACCCTAATGGTGATCGTCCCTTCACCGTTAACCGAACCGCCAATCACTTTATCTTTCACTTGCTTTTTAACAGACTTCGCTTCTCCTGTAACCATCGCTTCATTAATACTAGTCGTTCCTGCTTCGACAATTCCATCTGCTGGTATTTTTTCGCCTGCCTTCACTTGCAACAAATCTCCGATTGCAACTTCTGATAAGGGAATTTGTTTTGTCTTTAAAGAAATTGAGTCAACGATCGTCGCCTCATTTGGCAACAATTCCGCCATTTTTTTTAAGGCATCTCCAGCGTTGCTAATGGCTCGCATTTCTATCCAGTGCCCCAATAACATAATGACGATTAACGTGGCCAATTCCCAGAAGAAATCCATAACATGTGGCTGATTTGGTAAGAAGTGATTGCTGATAAAAGCATAGACACTATAAAAGTAAGAAACTGAAATTCCTAAAGCAATTAACGTCATCATTGCCGGACTATGAGCCTTTAGCTCCATTTTAGCTCCACTTAAAAAAGGCTTTCCTCCGTAGAAAAATAGGATCGTTCCTAATAACAAAACAAGCCAATCTGATCCTTTAAGCGTAATTTGAAAAGGCAATTCCAGCCCCATCATTGGAGACAATAGGATAATCGGAATAGCTAACAATAGTGAAACTAAAAATTTTTGTTTTAAATTCCCCATGTGTGCCATATGTTCCATTCCGCTCATTTCTTCGTGATCCATTCCTTTCATATCGTGTGAGTCCATTGAATGATTCTTCATCGAATCCATAATACTCCCTCCTTCGTTCACGACTACATATGTAATCGTTTTGATTTATCTTTACAATACTGCGCCTTTGATTAAAAGTCAATTCATCCAACTTAAAAAGAAACTTGCTACTAATCATCAGCAAGTTTCCTTTGTTGTTATAAATCCATTGAATAGATCAATTGAACGCCCAATTCACCGTTAATTCTTCTTTTAGTATCATAAAATCCTGATTTTAAATAAAGCATCTGTGCCCCTATATTCATGTGATTAACAGCAAGTACAACTTCATTTACTTGTGGAAAGTGTTCATTAATAAAGGGTTTTAAAGTAGACATGGACTCTTTTCCATACCCTTTTCCTTGATAGCGATCATCAATGGAATACGCTCGCAATAAAATGGCATTTGGATTATCAGTGTAAGGCTCCACTCCAATACCAACCTGCAAAATAAAAAAACCAACGAATGCCTCCTCTTTTAAAATCATAATAGGATGCTTTTCAACTTCATACAAGGTCTGAGTCATTGCGTCCATTGGCAACGAAGTAAAATGACTGTCTTCTAAGAAATAACTTGCTAGCAACTCTCCATCACTCACCCGTGCTTCCCTTAACCAAACGCCAACTTCCTTTTTCATGCCTTACACCTCTCTCCATACGAATTGCTTTTATTTTAGTATATCATGTTGCCTTAAATTAGAAAATTTTTATGAAAAAAGACTAGAAGAAAAATCTTCTAGTCTCAAAAGTTTACTTGCCTGCCAAACGATAAATTGCCTCCGCGTAAATGTCCATAGCTCCATAGATATCTCGCAAGGACATTTTTTCATTTGCTTCATGAAAAGTAATCGGAGAATCTGGGAAAACCGCACCAAAGGCCACACAATTATCCATTGTTCTAGCAAAAGTTGCTCCGCCTGACGTCATCGAATCTGAGAAATCCCCTGTTTTATCACGATATACGCCTAATAATGTTTCAACTAATGTTGATTCTAACGGTACATAAAGTGACGCTAGATAATCAAATTCTTCATATTTGAGATGATACTTTTTCGCTACTTCCGTAAGTGTTGCAACGATCTCGTCTTTGTTAACAGTCACTGGAATGCGAATATCAATACCAATTACGGACTCGTTTTCATCTACTTTTAAAGAAGCAACGTTGAAGGTCAAAATACCAGAAGCGTTATCTTCTACTTCGCCAAATAGCTTGATTCCACGTGCATCTTCCTTGACTTCATTTGCAATAAAATCAATGGCTTCTGACTTTGTAATCATTTGAAGAGCCATTGCTAAACGAGTAACGGCATTGATTCCTTGATTTGCATCTTTTGAATGAATGGATTTCCCTAAAACCACCACAGTTTCATTTTCCATCTTATAGTTAAACCCTAATTTTTCAAGTTCGGATTTCAATGCTTCTTTAAGTGGGCCTTTGTATCGTGCTTCTGCTGGAACAACATTTAATGCATCTCCACACGCCACTGCGACGCCTTTTGATCCTTTGCCTTTTAGTTTTACTTGTAACAAACCTTTTTCAGCAAATGTTAAAGGAAATTCAGCATCTGGTGCAAATCCCATGACTGCTTTTTCTTCTTTTTCATTGTATTTATCCATACAACGCCATAAGTTTTCTTCATCCGTTCCAAAGATAAAACGAATTCGTTTATCAAATTCAACTCCAGCATCAATCAAGGCTTTCATTCCATAAAGAGCAGCCATCGCTGGCCCTTTATCGTCTTGTGAACCACGTCCAAATAAAAACTCATCGCGAATCACACCTTCAAATGCTGGTGTTTCCCATAACTCTTCATTGCCAGGTGGCACAACATCTAAATGACAAAGAACGGCTAAAATTTCTTTTCCATCTCCATAATCTGCATATCCATAATAACCTTCTGGATCTAGATAGGTTTTAAACCCTAGATCTTGACAAATCTCCAATGTTTTTTCTAATACCTTTTGAATGTCCTTACCAAATAAGGTGCCATCAGTATTCGTTTCTCTTAAATAAGAGGGGTAACTAATTAATGTTTGAATGGTTTCAATACAAGCTGCTTGGTGTTCTTTTGTAACAAATGATTTCACAATTTAGCCCTTCTTTCCATTATTTTTTAAGATTCGTACTTACATCACTGCTGCAATGCCTAGTACGAGACAAGTCAAAATAAACAAGATGACAATTAATTTTACCATAAATTTCAACCAAATCGTCAAGTCAACCCTTGCTAAAGCCAAACCGCCCATGACAACCCCTGACGTTGGTGTAATTAAGTTCACGATACCTGAACCTGCTTGATACGCCGTTACAACCAAATGCTCTGGCACACCTGCAAAATTCCCCATTGGTCCAATAATTCCCATTGTAGCTGCTGCTAAGCCAGAAGTAGAAGGAATTAAGAAAGACATTGGAATATAGAAAATAAAGGTTAGCACAATAAAGACAACAGAAGATAAGCCACTTAGTCCTTGTTCGCCCCAATGTAAAACAGTCGCTGTTATCATTCCGTCGTTCATTACCACTTGAATCCCTCTTGCAATCGCACAAATTAAAGCGACCCCTAGTAATTCTCCTGCACCGCTAATAAAAGTTGAAACAAAATCTTCCTCTTTCATACGATAAACAATTCCAATAATAACTGCCATTAAAAACATCAGCATTGTAATTTCTGTAAAATACCATGTTCCAAAAGGAGCCATATCTTTCCCGATGAGTGCACCTAGAAATGGAATGTTCGTTAACCACGTATTAAAGGTTTCGAAAATGGTCCATTTTGGATTAATCGATGACCACGGAATCAGACCAAAAATCATAATAACAAAAGTTAAAATAAAAAGAGTTAATACTTTTTTTTGTTTTGGGGTAATACTTTCCATATTTTCATTGATTTTAAAATGTTCTAAATCGGCTTCACGTTGATGATACATTAAAGAAGCTTCTGGATTTTTTTCGATTTTTGATGCGTAGCGATACACATAGATAATGCCTGCAGACAAGGTTACTACCAATAAAAGAATCCGCCAAATAATGCCATCTCCTGGACTAATTCCTAGAGCCTGCGAAGCCACACCCGTTGCAAAGGGGTTTGTTGTTGAAGCCAAACACCCAATTTGCGAGCCAATCAATACAATTCCAACCGCTACAATGGAGTCAAATCCGACGGCAATCATAACTGGAATCAACAATGGATAAAACGCCATTGTCTCTTCTGCCATTCCAAATGACGTTCCGCCTAATGCAAATAAAATCATTAAAATGGGAATAAGACGTTTTTCACGTCCTTTATTATTTTTTACCACTGAACTGATTCCCGCGTCCAATGCTCCTGTTTTTGTAATAACTCCTAAAAAGCCACCAATCACAATAATGAAAAATGAAATTTCCATTGCTCCAGGTGTCGTTTCAGTGCCTAACATCCCTCGAATGGGGGCCATAAAAACATCCCAGATTCCTTGAGGGTGAGAAGCCGTTTGATGATAGGTCCCTGCAATAATATTGCCTGCTTTAGTTGTTTCATAAGCGCCAGACGGGATCAACCAAGTTAAAATAGCAATTGCCACAATAATGAAAAATAAAACAGTGTACGATGTGGGCATCGTAAATTTCTTCTTATTCACTTGCCTTCCTCCTTTTATGATTCGGAATTGATTGAATGAGTATGCATATTCTACTCATGTTTATTGTATCACAACCCATGAAATAACTAGTTTATTAACCTTGTTTTCTAACTAAAAACCCATCATATTGTAAGCCTTTACTTTTGATTTTTTTAACGTTTTAACAGATTTTCATAGCTGAGTCATTGATGAATAAAGCTTTTCAATTTCTGGTTAAGTCCAACCAGTTGATATGTATACTCGTTATATTTATTCACTCTCACTATAAAATAAAAAACTTGCTTCTATATTAATGATAGAAACAAGCTAATTGAGGTCGTTCTATTTTTCTCCTTGCCATTCTGCAAAAAACTCTTTTAAATAATCTTCCATAAACAAATGCCTTTCATTCGCTAATTTTTTTCCAGTAGTTGTATTCATCGTATCTTTTAATTTTAATAATTTTTCATAAAAATGCATAATGGCCGTGTCTTCATTAGAGCGATACTCTGCTAAGGTCAGGTTCGTCCTTGGTTTTTTTGCCGGATCATGCATCGGTCTGCCATGATTCCCTGAATAAATCATTGTTCTTGCTATTCCAATAGCCCCCATTGCATCCAAGCGATCCGCATCTTGGACAATCTTTCCTTCAATGGTTTCTAACTGTACGTTATTGGTTCCGCCTTTATAAGAAAGGTTTAAGACTATTTGCAAAATAGCCGTTTGATCTACTGCAGCTAAGGATTGACTCTCCAACCAATTTATAACTCGTTGTTCCCCGATTTCTGGCGTCGGATTTAGTTTTTCATCAGGTATGTCATGAAGTAGAGCGGCCATTTCACAAATAAAGGCATCTACTTGCCCTATTTCTTGCTGTGCAATTTGCTTAGTCAAATTTACAACTCGTTGAATATGAAACCAATCGTGTCCACTTTTTTCGTTATTCAGCGTTAGAAAAACAAACTCTTTGGTGTTATTTAAAATTTGTTTTTTCTGTTCATTCATCAAAGTTGATTCCACCCCCACCTATTTATTAAGAGCATCCTTTCTTTCTAGAATACAATTTTAATAGTAGAAAAACAACTTTTTCTTTCTAAAAGTAAGCGGTCTCTTTGTGAAAATAAAATTTTTTTCAAATTCTTTCTAACGACTACTACGAAGGGGATAACCCGACTTTTCAAGCTTTTTTTGAAAACAAATCAGTTTTCATTTTCTTTTATTTAATGTTAGAATAATAGACATGCTTTTTAAATCAGGGCATTTTCAATGTACAAAACAGATTAATTGAAACCGAAATAACAAAAAGAGCTTAATCATTTTGATTTACTGCAGGGAAATACTTCCTTGTCTTTTAGATCATTGTCATTTCATTTTGTTCGTATCGTGTTTTAATTAAACTACAGTGTTTGATTAAAAAAGGAGGAAATTGTTTTGTCAAAAATTAAAGTTGAACATCTTACCAAAGTATTTGGGAAAAAAAGCGCTAAAGCACTTTCGATGTTAAAAGATGGTCAGTCTAAGAAAGACATCTTAAAAGAAACAGGCGCTACTATCGGGGTTGATAACGTAAGTTTCAACGTTGAAGAAGGCGAGATTTTTGTAATTATGGGCTTGTCAGGTAGTGGGAAATCAACCTTGATTCGTCTGCTAAATCGTCTGATTGAACCAACATCTGGCGATATTTATTTAGATGATGTTGACTTAGTCAATATGGATAAAAAAACTTTACG